>CAMZGI010000248.1 GCA_947306305.1 uncultured Fibrobacter sp. | reverse complement strand
ACAAGTGCTTCTTCCCGGAAGAGAAGTGGCATTTCGGTATCTTCAAGGGCTTCGTCCACGATCCGCACCTCTTTGTGGAACTGGAACTCACCCAGAAGGAAATCGACACGGTTCGCTTGAACCTCGACAACCGCCAGCGCGAATTGTTCGAAGGCTTTGTGAACAAGGTCTTTGCTGTCAAGGATTCCGAAGGCAATGTTTCTTACAGCAAGAACGGCTTTGCCCTCGACGACTTCGACGGCACTCCGGACTATGAACAGGTGGGCGACGTTGTAGAACAGATCGTTTCTGACTACATCACTTACCTCACCGCTGACGAAGAAGACTCTTTCAGAGTCGCTCCGGCTTCTACCGAACTCGACGAAGAAAACCGCTTCAAGGGCGACATGGACGGCTATGTCATCGTCCGCGACAAGAGCGAATATCCGCACTTGATGAAGCAGGACTCCATCGCGATTGGCGACGACGAAACCGAACGCATCGACCTCATGGACGTGGCCCCGATGCAGATCGTGTCTGTCGCAGCAGGCCTCATCCCGTTCCTTGAACACGATGACGCTAACCGTGCTTTGATGGGTTCTAACATGCAGCGCCAAGCTGTGCCTCTGCTCCGCGCCGAAGCTCCGGTCGTGGGTACGGGCCTCGAACGCCGCGCCGCTCTCGACTCGGGTACGGTCGTCCGCGCAAAGCACGACGGTCGCGTGACTTTCGTTGACGCTTGCAACATCACTGTGCAGCGTGGCAACATGGTGAACGGCGTATTCGAACCGCTCACTGGCCTCGGCGAAAACTATGAATTCCTCGGCAAGGATCCGATTGACGAATACAAGCTCCGCAAGTTTGAACGTTCTAACCAGGATTCCTGCATCAACCAGAAGCCGATCGTGAACGTGGGCGACTTTGTGAAGGTCGGCGACGTCTTGGCTGACGGTGTTTCTACTGACCACGGCGAACTCGCTCTCGGTAAGAACATCCTCATCGGCTTCCTCCCGTGGAACGGTTACAACTACGAAGACGCTGTCATTATTTCCGAAGAACTCGCTATCAAGGACACGTTCACTTCTATCCATATCGAAGAATACGAACTCGAAGTCCGCGATACCAAGCGCGGTCCGGAAGAATTGACCCGCGAAATTCCGAACGTCGGTGAAGACGCTCTCCGTAACCTCGACGAAAACGGCGTTATCCGCGTCGGTGCCGAAGTCGGCCCGGACGATATCCTCGTCGGCAAGGTGACCCCGAAGGGCGAAACCGAACTCACTCCGGAAGAACGTTTGCTCCGTGCAATCTTCGGCGAAAAGGCCGGCGATGTGCGCGATTCCTCTCTCAAGGCTCCTCCGGGAATGAAGGGCGTCGTGCTCGAAACCCGTATCTTCAGCAAGAAGGACAAGGCCGACAAGAAGAGCAAGGAAAAGGATCAGGAAACCATCGAAGAAATTCGTATGAATTTCCAGAGCCAGATCGACCGCATCAAGGATGCATGCCGTGAACACTTGTTCGACCTCCTCGCAGGCAAGTCTGCTGGCAAGGTCATGGACAACGAAACTCACGAACTCTTGATCCGCGAAGGTCAGACTTATAACGAACAGAACCTCAAGTTCATCGACGTTACGAAGGTTTCCCCGATGTCCACGTTCGTCGTGGATGACGAAGATCTCCAGGACAAGGTGCTCTCTCTCGTTCTCGTCGCTCGCGACAACCTCGATACGCTTACCCGCACGATGGAAAAGGAAATCGACAAGGTCACGAAGGGCGACGAACTCAAGCCGGGCGTGCTCAAGTGCGTCAAGGTCTATATCGCGAAGAAGCGTTGCCTCTCCATCGGTGACAAGATGGCCGGTCGCCACGGTAACAAGGGTTGCGTTGCAAAGATTGTTCCGGTCGAAGATATGCCGTTCACCGAAGACGGTCGTCCGCTCCAGATTCTTTTGAACCCGCTGGGCGTGCCTTCTCGTATGAACATCGGTCAGGTGCTTGAAGTCCACTTGGGCTGGGCTGCAAAGACGCTCGGTTTCAAGGTCTCTACGCCTGTGTTCGATGGCGCCAAGTTCGAAGACATCTGCAAGGAACTCGAAAAGGCTTACCAGAAGAACCCGATCGTGAACTACGAAATGGATCCGGATAACAACAAGATTATCGGTAAGGCAAAGCTTTACGACGGCAAGACCGGCGAAGCCCTCCTCAACCCGGTGACCATCGGTTACATGTACTACCTCAAGCTCGGTCACTTGGTCGATGACAAGATCCACGCACGTTCTATCGGTAGCTACGCTCTCGTGACGCAGCAGCCTCTCGGCGGTAAGAGCCAGTTCGGTGGCCAGCGCTTCGGTGAAATGGAAGTGTGGGCTATGGAAGCTTACGGTGCCGCTTACACGTTGCAGGAACTCCTCACTGTCAAGTCTGACGATGTGCAGGGCCGTTCCAAGGTCTATGACGCCATTGTCAAGGGTCAGAATACTCCGAAGCCGGGTATCCCTGAATCCTTCAATGTTATGATTCGCGAAGTTCATTCTTTGGGTCTCGACATTGAGACCACTGGAGACAAGTAATATGGCTGAAGAAATGACTGAACAGTTTGGCGACATTTCTATTCATCTCGCCTCCCCGGACCTGATCCGTTACTGGTCCTATGGCGAAGTGACAAAGCCGGAAACGATTAACTACCGTTCCTTCAAGCCTGAAAAGGATGGTCTTTTCTGCGAAAAGATTTTTGGACCGGTAAAGAACTGGGAATGCAACTGCGGTAAGTTCAAGCGCATCCGCTACAAGGGCGTTATCTGCGACCGTTGCGGCGTGGAAGTGACTCACTCCAAGGTCCGTCGCGAACGCATGGGCCACATCGAACTTGCTATTCCTCTGACCCACACCTGGTTCGTCCGTAACCAGCCGTGCGTCATCGGTGCACTTCTCAACCTCAATACTAAAGACCTCGACCATATCATCTACTACGAAAAGTACGTGGTGATTGATCCGGGTACGACCGACCTCGAACCGAACTCCTTGATTGACGAAGCTCAGTACCAGGACCTCGTTGCCGAAGGCCGCGAATTTGAAGCCAAGATGGGCGCATCTGCAATCAAGCAGCTGCTCGACCGCGTTGACTTGACCGCTCTCTCCGCAGAGCTCCGCTTGCAGGCTACTTCCAAGTCGAAGACCAAGCAGGACGATGCAGTGAAGCGCCTCAAGGTCGTGGAATCCTTCAAGAAGTCCCAGATGGAAAGCTTCAAGAGCTACTACAAGAATCCGGATCCGTCCCGCGATTCTAGCAAGGCATGGCTCAAGGGTCTCGCTGAAGCTGTCGCCGAATTCAAGGCTGACTACGAAGTCGAACACAAGGACTTTATCCTCGCCGACGCTTACGAAGAATTCCGCAAGAAGTATCCGAGCGAAGCAAAGCTCCTCGCTAACCAGCCGTCTTGGATGATTCTCGACGTCCTTCCGGTGATTCCGCCGGACCTCCGTCCGCTCGTCCCGCTCGAAGGCGGCCGTTTTGCAACGTCCGACTTGAACGAACTTTATCGCCGTGTCATCAACCGCAACAACCGCTTGAAAAAGTTGATCGACATCCGTGCCCCCAACGTGATTCTCTGCAACGAAAAGCGTATGTTGCAGGAAGCTGTCGATCAGCTGTTCGACTGCGGCAGACGCACCGCCCGTGCAGGTTCTGCACGTCCGCTCAAGAGCCTCGCCGAACTCCTCAAGGGTAAGCAGGGCCGCTTCCGTATGAACTTGCTCGGTAAGCGTGTGGACTACTCCGGCCGTTCCGTGATTGTCGTGGGACCGGAACTTCGCATGCACCAGTGCGGTCTCCCGAAGCGCATGGCTCTCGAACTTTACAAGCCGTTCATCATCCAGCGTTTGGAAGAAGAAGGCATTGTCTATACGCTCAAGTCTGCAAAGAAGTACGTCGATGCAGAACGTCCGGAAGTTTGGGACATTCTTGAACAAATTATTGAAGACCACCCGGTCATGTTGAACCGCGCTCCGACGCTTCACCGCTTGGGTATCCAGGCATTCTATCCGAAGCTCATCGAAGGTAACGCGATTCGCCTCCACCCGCTCGTCTGTACGGCTTTCAACGCTGACTTCGACGGTGACCAGATGGCTGTGCATCTTCCGCTTAGCTTCGAAACTCAGCTCGAATGCCGCGTGTTGATGCTTTCTTCGAACAACATTCTTCATCCGGCTTCCGGTCAGCCGATCGCTGTGCCGGGCCAGGACATCGTGCTTGGTCTTT
>CAMZGI010000247.1 GCA_947306305.1 uncultured Fibrobacter sp. | reverse complement strand
GATTCCGGGTCGTTGCCCGGAATGACGGAGGAAGAACCGTTCGACTTTACAGAACTCGAAGATTTCGCTGAACTGCTGCTGGATTCCGGGTCGTTGCCCGGAATGACGGAGGAAGACGATTCAATTCCCGGCTCGTCATTAGCATTAACAGAAGCCGACGAATCATCCCCGCACCCGACAAAAACAAACGCTGCAAGGAACAACAACATCAAACAAGAAATTGCAATACACTTCTTGCTCATTCCAACATCAAGACTCATAAAACCGTCCAAATTAAATTTATCCGCAACAAATATAGCACTTAAGCTTTCATTAAATTAGCGAGAATCCGTCATGGAGCCCCACCCACAATCGTCACTTTCGCACGACCTTCAAGGCAATGCCGAACGACTTGCTATTAACGGTCACATCGTCTCTTGATTCACCGTCGTTGAAACTGAATCCGAGCACCGCTTTTCCCTCAAATCCGACAGCGTAATGCTCCGTCACATCCCAAACGTTCCCTAGTTCAAACTTGAGAATCGTTTCCTGATCGCTATAATCCACCCCATTAGCATCATAATCATATTGTTTAACGGACGGGCCGACAGCCGCACTTACAAAAACGCCACGAAATAAAGAAGTTTCCGATTTAATGGGATAAACCATTATTCCCAAAAGAAACGACGTATAATACCGGGTTTCATCCCTATAACGATAGTCCTTATCCATAGAGTAATACTTGTACTTTTTCGTCCCGCTAACACGGAACCATCCTAAATCAATAAAAGGAATCAGCGTGACGGGAAGAAATTTCCTGAAGATGCTCGCGCCCGCCTTGAAATCAAGGTCAATGCCCCACGCGGCAAACGACATTACGTCATAATGCAAGTCATTATCACGAACAATTACATCTTTTTCACGATCATAATAGAAGTTGTATCTTGAGTCTTTTTGATAAAACGTTTTTAGATACGTCGCACCCGCAGAAAAATCAAAGTAAGGATAGACATAATCCGCAGCCCCTGCACAGGCAAAGCCAGCCAAACACAAAACAAGAATTGCAAATCGTTTCATTACTTTATATTCCTAAAAATGGCGTAATTAACAAACTTGCCACAAGACGTATCCTCTGGAAAAATGAACGAGACTAGTTCATAATCCCAATTTGGAGGGAAACGACGTTCATCAAGTTCCCTAAAGTCATAGAATATTTTTTGAGAAGGAGTTATCGGTATTTCATAAACCGGCAATGAAACACTCTTGTTATTGCAAAAGAACGCTATATTAACTTTAAGCACTCCCATTTCAGATGGAGTTTTTAAAGAATTCCAGTCAAAATGATAACAAGTGGATGAATACGACGCTGTAGAACAAGATGTCGAATCCGTCAAGGTTGAAAACACGCACAATTTCAGCGAATCCACTCCAGCAGTTTTTGTCGCCTCAATATTAACATCGTAAAGGTGACCTTCTTCAAAAACTTCAACGAAAGGGCAACCGCATAGCCACAGCAACGGGAGGATTAGGTAAACAAACGGATTGCAAAAGAGATGAATAATCATATACAAATTATATAAAAAAAAGCATTTGTTGGCCCCCAAAAAAATGTAAATCTTCAGCAAGTCGGTAAAAAAAACGCTCCGAACGGTTCCATTTTTTTATTATTCTTCCATCATGCTCCAACTTTTCGAAGTGACAAAAGATTCCCCGTGGTTTCCGCAGGTGAAGATGTTGTACGAATCGGCGTTTCCGGCCAACGAACGGATTCCGATGAAACAGTTGATGGACAACAAGATTCAGCGGGATTTTTTCGCATTCGTTGATGACATCAATGGCACGCCCACGTTCTGCGGTTTTTCGAATTCCATCACGCGAGGCACGATCACGAACATCGTCTATTTTGCCGTAGAACCCGAACTTCGCAGTCGCGGTTACGGTTCGCAAATTCTAAAGGCCATCCACGAACTACACCCCGACACGCGTTTGGTCGTCGATATCGAAGTCGAAGAGGATTCCAAAGATGCAGAAGAACTCGAACGCCGAAACCGCCGTCGCGATTTTTACTTACGCAATGGCTTTGAAGCCGCCGAGTTCAATTACAACTGGCAAGGCGAGCATTATCGATTGCTCACCGCAGGCGGAACCGTCACCGAGCAGGAATTCCGCGATTTCTGGAAGGAAATCCTCAAGAACATTCCTGGAGCGAAGTATCCGTAGCTCTCTATATCATCAATCAATCAAGTCGTTCTGGAATCTTGACAGATGTTCGAACGGCAAGATTTGCCGGCCTCTGAACAATCCGCAGCCGTCGTTGATCAGCTGGTTGTTGATGGCCTTGAACATGTTCACGTCGATTTTCGCAAGTTCGAGTTCTTGCAGTTTTGTTAGGCGTTCGTAAGCATCGTCAAAATAAACGCATTCGCCGCTTGGAATCTGGTCGTGCTTGGAGCGTCGCGTTTCTTGCGTTTTTTCGTAGCCAAAATGGTTCGCTTCGCCGATTTCGGCAAAGTCATCCATATCCTTTGTTCTAAGTTGCAATTCCGTATAGCAACGTGCAAGATTATCGTAAAATGTTATATGCAACGATTGGTAGCCGGAGCTTCGCGGAGTCGCTACCGAGTCATGGTAATATGGTTGAACAGCTTCTTTAAGCAAATCACAATGTCCTCCATCCGAATGTCTGCAAAGTTCTGGAGTAAAGCCACGTTCTTCAAGGAATTCCGGCATGACGTTAGCGATTTCGTAAAGATATTTCCGTTCAACTTCGCTGCGGTCTTCGCCTTTTTTGATATGGCAAGATGGCATCGAAATCACAATACGGTAGGCAATTAAATCGCGAAAGTTCAGCTTGCTTTTAATTTCGGCTTCAGGCGGAAACTCGCCATTTTTCTTGTAATAATTATAAATAAATTCAAGAATATATCCATTGAATTTTTCTTCGGCGCGGATGAGCGATTTAATTCGACCTTTGAAAGTGAATGCAAGGAAGGGATATTCCCTTGTCATAAACTTGTAGAACTCTTTGATTCTTTGAGACTGCGAAGTCAAGAAGTCATTGTGCTCCAAGAGTTCAATTATCTGAATCAGGAAATTAGAATGAGCAAGGTCTATGCTGTTACGAGATTCCTTCGCACTGTTTCTGAGGTCATTCGAATATTGATGCAAAATTTTCAGCACCGTATTCCCGGAAAACAGGTAGTCGTTCAAAGAGATCATTTTATTACTCCTGAAGCCATTTATTGACGGCTTACACGAAGTAATATAACAAAAGCATTTGCGGTTTCACGCAAAATAAGGTAAATTATGAAAAAATAAATTTTTTGCATTTCAAAATCTTACACTGAGCGTAAAAGAGGATTTCATGAAATGTAACGAATTACAAAAGACGAACATTTTCGAGCATTTAGGATAAAGTTTTATGGAAAATAGAGAACTCAAAATTCACGGCGTTTACAAGCATTTCAAAAATCGATACTACATTGTCGAGGGTGTCGCGAAGCACTCCGAGACCGAAGAGGAATACGTCATTTACCGAGCCCTTTACGGCGACAATACGGTTTGGCTCCGTGAAAAGTCCATGTTTCTAAGCGAAGTCGATCACGAGAAATACCCAGACGTTCAACAGAAATACCGCTTTGAACTTGTAGAACTAAAATCTGTTGTTTAGCAACAAAATTTTGCGTTTGAATTACATACTAAAAGCACTTTTCACGCGTTTTAGTATGTAATTGACAATTCGTTATTTTTCACATTACATACTAAAAATCAAATTTAAGGAATTTAGTATGTAATTTTTGTCTAAAAATGACTACTTTCAGGAGTTTTGAAGCAAAACATAGCCTCAAAAAGCGATTTTAACACTATTTTCGTCGTTTTTTCATTCATTTTTACATACTAAAACATCATTTTTGTAATTTAGTATGTATTGCAACAAAGTAAAATACTTTAGTACCCGGATAACAGCATGTTCCATAAAAATTTTATTTTAACATTCTTAGCATTCGCATCATTCGCCTGTGCCCAGACGATGAAAGAAGGCTTGTTCAACATGGTGTCGAATTGCTATAACGCATGGAAAGCAGTAGAAGCGGATGCCAACGATGACGAAAATTTAAGGAATATGGGAATTCCATTCGGACATATAACGTACGATATCCCCAATGGCTATGTGGAAACATCAGGAGGAACAAGCCTGCCACCATCCATGGATGAATGCAAAGCTAAAGCGGCAGCATTCAAGGATGCAAAAGGGAAAT
>CAMZGI010000246.1 GCA_947306305.1 uncultured Fibrobacter sp. | reverse complement strand
TCACCACTTCTCCACGGTCTTCACGGTCAAACTCATGGCGATGTCTTTTTCGTAATAGGCAGGCTCGTTGATGAAAATCGGATAGACGGTGCGTCCATCGGGTTCACCTTCGAACAAAATATCCTTGCCATCAAACGTGCGGAAAAGCTTGTCGCCTTTCTTGAGTTCGCGGTAATCGCGACCATCCAATTCCGGGTGGATCATCGCTTGGATTGCACCGCCGCCTTGCGGCTTTGGGTATCCCAAATCACGCCATTGCGTATAAACTTCAACTTGAATCGGTTCACGCTTTTGCAGCTCGCCACGGTTCCATTCATCCGCAAGTTCCAAATAACGTTTCACCAATTTTTCGGAGCGTTCAAAAATTTCGGCATTCAGCGTTCCGTGCTGCTGCGGACCAATTTCAATGCAAACGTCCGCCTTCGCGACCGTTCCAAAATACGGCGACGTGCTGCGTTCTTCGGGCTGGTAATAAATCCAAGCGTCTTCGAACTCTTGCGTAAGCACTGCAGAAGCCTTCATCGTAAACGGGTCTCGCGTCGAAAGGATCAAGCAATAGCCCATGTTCGAGCCCGTGTTATGAACGTCCAAAATCAAGTCTGTGCGGGTATTTTCGCCCTTCGGACCATACATTTTATTGAGTTCCCGCGCCCTGCGGAATTCGTATTGAGCCGGTTCAACAGTCACATTCAAGCAGGTTTGCGAAAAAGAACGGTTCAAGTCATGGTCGCGGTAACGGCGATTGATACGCACCGCCTCTGGATTTGCGAGTACAACATCAACCTTCGCCGTTTTGCAAAGCGAATCATAGCATTCAGGATGAGCCATCCACTTTTCAATCAAACTCACGCCCGTGCGTTCGTTGCCGTGCGTTCCTCCAGCAACGACTATTGTATTAATCCTACTCATAAATTAATCTTTCTTAAAATCTTTCTGCAAACGACTTTTTCGTATTCTTGCACTGAAATATAAAAAATTTCTTTACACGCTTCCAATGATGCAACCCTCAAATTGAGCAAGCCATCCCCCAAAAATGGTTCGGAGGCAATTATAATTTGTTCATTTGAGCACTTTTTACTATATTTGCACACATGGATTTTGGAAGTTATGGAAAGACTTGGTGGGCAAACAAGTGGCTTACGGCGATTCTTGCAACTGCAAGCGAGCAAGCAATTTTACAGGGCATCAAGTTTGCGTCACGTGGGCAAGTGACCAGCATTAACATTGTCGATAACCGCGTGATTTCAGTCGTGAAAGGTCCTAATGGCGGGCTCCACAACAACTACATCGTCTTCCCGAAATTTTCTAAAGAGTCTTCCGAAATATTCGTGAGCTTTTTAAAGCAGCAGCCTGCGGAACTTTTAGCGTTCAACAACAAGGCCCTTAGCCCCTCGCTAGAACTCTTGATGGCTAAAAGCGGACTACAACTTTTTGACGACCCTGCCAAAGTCAACATGGGTTGCGACTGCCGCGATGAACGCCCATGCAAATACCTCGTCGCGACATTCCTGAAAATCGCAGAAGAAGCGGACAAAGAGCCGAACGTTCTTTTTAAAATTCACGGACTCGACTTGGAATTCATCAAAGATTTTAAGCCCGAATCTTTGGAAATGGAAGCCTCCGCCGAGGCTAGCCTTGTCCGCACTTTCAGCAAATCGACAAAGCTCGTCGATGAAAGCCCAACCGAAAACGCAGCCGAGAAGGCTGAATCCGAAATCGGGCATGCGGCGGAGCTTTCGCATGCCGAAGATGCAAGCGAAAGTTTCTTTGGCGGCTACAAAGGCTCGGGTCGAGAATCGCAAAACAGCATTCCGCCCAAACGTCTGCCAGAATTCGATTTCAAAAGCTGGAAGGACTATTCGCGCATTTTGCCAGCCATGCTGCAAAACTTTCCGAAGTTCTGCCCTGCAGGGAATTTTCGCAAGAGCTTTACCGACGAACTCCAAGCATGCCACAAGTTCTTTTGCGACTTTGAAAATTTTGACATATTCTCGGAGCATTTTCGAGTCAATAACGCCAAGACGTTCCTTATGGAAAACGAGCAGTTGCGTTTATTCCACAAGTCGGGCTGGCATTGGAATTTTGAGCAGTCGCTCGCAGACAAAGTTATCAAAAGCAATTTGACCGTCACCAATGTGATGGGTGCGCTTTGCTGTTTAAGCTCGGGCAATTTTTCGTGGCACCATTACTCCGTGCGTTACTTGCACCTTTTGTTGCAAGTTGCGTTTTACCTTGTGCGTACTGGAGCCATTTATCCACAAGTTTTTTGGATCGGCAAAGATGTCGCGCAAATGCGTTGGCTCCCCGCCGAGATGCTGCCCGAAATTTTATTCATTGTCGCAGACCTCGAAGTGACAGCCCCCAAAGGCCTCGCGTGGAGCAGCAAGGACGAAGAACTTTTAGAAATTGCTGAACCCGCCGAGCACATTCTTTCGCTATTCATTTCGCAACTTTTAAAATTTGCACGCACTTACAAGACTCCGCTCAAGACAAATCACGGGAATTTGCTCTCGTTCTTTTTCGATAGCGTTTCAGGAAAGCTTGCGAACAACGCGCACGCCATCCCCGGAAAAATCCAGCAGTGGCTTTCGGTGTATTCTTGCTTGGGTTGCCGCACGCAAATTTTATTCGTTTGTCGTGAAGACGCAGACGATGTCGCTTTGGACGTTTTCGTGTTGGACGAAGACAAGGGTTTGGCTGTCGGCAATACGGGAACAAACCGCACTCCGCTTGCGGAACTTTTTGAGCGAAACGACTCTAGGCTCCTTTCGATTTTAAGTGTTCTGAACGGCATTGCAGATGGATTCAAGCCACTCGACGAATACCTTGAACGCCGTGCCAGCGCACCAATTTTATTGCGTGGAGCAGAACTCCTCAGCTTTTTGCAAGATTGCCTCAAAAAATTGGAACTGTTTGGAATCCAGACAGAAATACCAAAGAACCTTTTGAACATCAACAAGCCCAAGCCCAAAATGCGACTGCAAGGGAGCATGAGCTTTGGGGCGTTTACGGCTGGCGATTTGCTGGACTTCGATTGGGAAATTGCAATTGGCGACGAAAATGTTTCTGCAAAGGAATTTTTGGAACTTGCAGAACAAGCCGACGGACTTTTAAAATTCAAGTCGCAGTATGTGCAAATCACGGAACAGGATTTAAAATCTATCCGTGAAAAGATTGAAGGAAAATCGGGTGAAACCAAGAGAAAAGGTGCCGCCGGGGAATCCGCGAAGCCGCACGATGGCGAATCTGCAAGCAATTCTGCGGACGGCACAAACGACGACGTTCTCGAAGAAGAGGAAGAACCCGGAATCACACAAGCAAAGCTTGTGCAAGCCTGTTTTACAGGCGAATGCGACAACATCCCTGTAGAAATGGCGAGCGATTTCAAACAACAGTTTGACGCATGGCGAGCCGAAACAGAAGTTCCGCTGCCCGAAAACTTGAACGCCACGCTCCGTCCCTACCAAATGCGTGGTTATTCTTGGATGTACAAGAATTTGGAAATCGGATTCGGTTGCATTCTCGCCGATGACATGGGCCTTGGAAAAACGCTGCAAGTCATTACGTTCCTCCTCAAGATAAAGCAAGAAGGCAAATTTGAGACGAAGAAAGCAATCGTAGTAATGCCCGCAGGTCTTCTTTGCAACTGGCAAGTCGAAATCAAAAAGTTCGCCCCAGAACTCACATTCTTTGCTTATCACGGTGGCCGACGCAACTTAGAAAAGTTCAATGCAGACGTATTGCTAACAACGTATGCTACGTACCGAAAGGACTTTGCGGAACTCGACAAAATCGAATGGCAAACAATCATCATCGACGAAGCTCAAAACATCAAGAACGCAGACAGCGAACAAAGTAAGCTTTTGCGTAAGATGAAAGCACCCATGAAAATCGCCATGAGTGGCACCCCCGTCGAAAATCGACTCATGGAATTTTGGACTATCATGGACTTTGCAAACCGAGGATTTTTCCCCAGTGCAAGCGAATTCCGCGAAAAATTTGAAACGCCGATTCAAAAGAACGGCAACCAAATCGTCGCCGAAACGTTCCGCAAAATCACGGCACCGTTCATGCTGCGCCGCCTCAAGACCGACAAGAGCATCATTAGCGACCTGCCCGAAAAAATCATTCAAGACGAATACGCCGAACTCACCCGCACGCAAGCAGCCATCTACAAGCGAACCCTCGATCATTTCCTTGCGCAGTTGGAAGAAGAAGAGCAACAGAGCGCTCTGGCACATGATTCCCACGCACTCTTTAAACGCAAGGGAATTATTTTGCAGATGATTTTGGCGTTAAAGCAAATTTGCAACCACCCAGCGACATTTTTGAAGGGGATAGA
>CAMZGI010000245.1 GCA_947306305.1 uncultured Fibrobacter sp. | reverse complement strand
ACGAGGCTTTCATCGCGAATTTGTTTGAAAGTTCCTTCGCTCACGCGGATGTCGGAAGGCTGTTCGGGCTCGTCGTTTTGTTCGATGGAGGATTGAGCGGACTCTTGATTTGTCGGCAAGATTGCGTTTGGGCCAACGGCGCGAGACTCTTCGTCAAGTTTATCTGTAACTGGCCTGCGGCGAATCATCGGCGACATAAAACGGGGCATGGCTACCTTCCTTTTGCATCGTTAGTAAAAACGGACATTCTATTCTCACTGTTTTTGTTTAAAAGCAAACCGCGTGCCAAAAAGGGAAATCTGCTCAAAAAAGTAAAAATTCACTAAAAACCAAAAACAATAGGTTCCTCACTTATTCAAAAGATAACATGCAAATGTTTCAAAAGCAAATGATTAAAGCATTTTTTTGAAACTCTGTCAGAATATCTGAGCGGCTGACGTGAGCGCGAATCGGCCTGTTGCGGTTTCGCATTCGGCACGGAAATATGCAAAGCCTGTGGTGGCGACCTGAATGTCGGCGTGGTCGGGCGTGGCGATGAGGCTTCCGATGTCGATTTCTTCGTTGGGGGCGAGCATCCCGTTCGGGAGGAGCCTGCGTCTGTAAATGCGGATGTAGCGGAAGCCGCCGCCCATTTCTCTGTTGCTGCGGGCGTGGAAGACAAGGTCTTTGCCGTTGCGTTCCCACCAGAGGGCGGGTCCGTCCGTGATGTAGCAGTTGTCGCCCGCGAAGGCCGCGTTGATGGCGGCGAGGGAAAGCGAGACTTTACTGGATCCTTCGCTTTGCTCAGGATGACACATGGTTGTCGAACCGCTCTCGTCTCTCGTCTCTCGTCTTTGGCCTTTCGCTTCGCTCAAGTCCCAACCATTCGGCTCGGTCATGCCCAACTCCGTTGGTCGCGACTCTCGCCTTGTATGGTTGTCGTCTAACTTCACCACTGTTCGGACGTTTCCGAAGAAGTGTGCTCTAGTATGCTTGAGCGAAATGAGCGGTAGGCTGACGGCGGTCATGCCGTTTAAATCGCCGTGGGCATCGTTTCCGCCGATGGGGAGCAAGTAATTCCCTTTGCCTAATTCATTTATCCAAAACTCGCGTCCGAGTTTGAATCCTTCGTCGCGGGATCCGTTCCAAAACTGTATGCCGCGTATGGAACGTTTCTTTTCGGGAACTTTGCTGGTTTGCTCGTCTTTAAGCTTGCGATGGAGCTTGTTTGAAGTCTTGCAATATAAGTCTTCGGGCTTCCAGTAGCCGCGGCGGAAAATGAATTTTTCCAAGAGTCCCATTTGCTGGAACGGATGTGCCGCAAAGCAATGGGCTTCGGTGGAGTTGAGGATTTGCTTGATGGTGCGTGTGGGCCTGTTGTCGAGCCAGTAGCGGCCGCAGTCGCCAAGTCCGGGGAGGTAGCCGTCGGGTGCAAGCACGGTCACGTGAACGTTCTCGCCTTTGGAATTCCCGGCGGAGACTTCTTCGCCTGCGAGCATGAGCGGCAGGGGTTCGCCGTTTTCTTCGCATGGGAGAGATGCGATTTCGTCGCGTAGCTTTTGAAAACGCGGGACGGGCGACTCTGCTTCTTTGGTGTAGTCCTCTTGCGTGAACGCAAAATCGTAGGCGTGGTCGGTACAGCTCACAAAGTCGAGCCCGACAGCTTTTGCAGCTTGCTGCAAAACGGCGGGGGTGGCGCCGTATTCCACGTGGTCAGCAGAGTAATGCGTGTGGCAGTGCATTTCGCCGGCGGCGTAGCCGGGGGCGATGGGCGGACGTTCTTTAAGGACTTTAAAGCGGAGCGGCTCGGGCTTTAGCCGGGGCAAGTTCCAGCGGTTAAACGTCAGCGTCTTGCCTTCTCTTTCGACCGTGAGCGTGCAGTTTGCTTGGTACGTTCCTGTCGCGATTTCTCCGAGCGGTAGCGGGATAAAACGCATTTGCTCGTGGACTTCGATGTTCAAGTCCTTGCTTATTGAAAAGTCACGTTCCGTCATGGCGGACAACGATCCGCCATCTCTGCTGCAAGATTCCGGCTCGGGGGCCGGGATGGGCGTAATGACGCTTTTAAGGCGAATCTTCGCAGTCTTAATCGTTGTCGGGAAACGGTCGGCATCTCGCACGACAATCCACAGCGTGGGTTCGACTCCCGGCACAAATTGGAACGGAGCATCGACGATGATTTCGGGCCACGGCTTGTAAAGGAGCGACCAGGGTAGCTTGAACTTAAAATGCGTTTCGGCGTAACGCAATTTTTCCCCTGGCAATAAACTCATCAGTCACCTTTTGATTTTACGTTGTCTTTAGGTGCGGGTTCAGGAGGCTGTTTTGCAGGTTCTTTTTTTGCGGGCTCTTCGATTTTTTTAGAACCGTTTTCGTCGGGCTTTTTCGCTTGCTTCGTGGTGTCTGCAACGGCTTTAGCCGTATTTGCTGCGGCTCCCAAAGTATCCTTTGCTGCTTTCTTCGATTCTACAACTTTTGCGCTATCGTTCGCGACTTTCAGAGAATCCGTAACCTTCGTGGTGTCTGCTGCGACATTTTTCAAAGAATCGGCAATCGTTGAATCCGCTGCGACTTTGCTAGTGTCTGCTTTGGTCGTATCGGCTTTAGTTGTGTCCGTTACGCTTGTATCTGCGACCGTTGAATCCGTAGCTACTTTTGCAGAATCCGCGATAGTTGAATCAGCTGCTAATTTTTTCTTGCGGATTCTTCTTGGACTGTCGTCATCATCGTCATCGTCGTCATCATCCTTTAACTTGGGCTTGTTCCATACCCCGAACGACGCTCTGATTTGCAGTTGTATGCCGCCCAAATTCCACTTTGCGTTTTCGTTAGGACCGTTCGGCACGATGTCCGAGAACTTCTTGTCTGACTTGACAGAGATGGAATTGAACCCGATATCGCCATAAAGTTTAAAGTACTTCCAGCTTGCAAATAGGTAGCCCAAGCTCACGCCAAAGCCAGCTCCGTAGAGAGGCGTTTTGGCTCCGAGGTAGCCCCATGTCGTGTAAATTTCTGTTCCCGGCAAAACCCAGTACCAACGTACTCCGATACTGAAAAGTCCGCCCGTGCTAAGCGTAATGAAATTCGGGGGGAGCGCCAAGCGGTATTCGAGGAAAAATGGAACGCCTTGGAGCGTGTATTCGTAGCTGTGGGTCGAACTTTTCCGGTCTGTCAAAACAACGGATTCGTGATCGTAAATGAACCCGATGCCAGCGCTGATAAAGTGGTCTTGCATCACTTGGAACTGGATGCCCGCTGTAATCGGGAAGCAGAAATTGACCTTTTGGAAGTCTTGCTTTGCGACGTTCAAGGACTCCGCGCTGTTGACCGCGCTCCCTTTGAATCCGTAATAAATGGTGTCGATAGCGTTTTGAAAATATTCGCGTTCGCTAAAGCTCAAGAACGAAATCGAGGGCTGCACAAAAATGGAGAGGATGGAATTGTCGTGGTCCAGCTTTTCATCATCGGCGGCAAAGGCATTTGCAGTAAACAGCAATGCCGCGAGGAGAAAAATTGATGTTCTGAACCCGAACTTCATCCTAGTTCACCATGTTCTTTTCTTCTTTCTGGATGCGCTTCTTTTCGGCTTCTTTCTGGAGACGTTTTTCGTAATTTTCTTCAGCCTTGGCAATCTTTGCCTTCGCTTTTTCGGAACGCTTGATTACGTTTTGGTCGCCTTCGGCTTCGTTTTCGGCGATGTCAAGATATTGCCTTGCAGCGTCGAACTGGTCGAGGTCCGTGTAAGCGCTCGAAATGAGGAAGAGCGTTTCTTGGCGGCGTTTTGCCTTGGGGTATGTTTCCAAAAATTCCTTGAAGTAAATGACTGCCGCTTGCGGCTTGTCCATGCGGAGGTAAAGGCGGCCCGTCTGGAATTCCTTTTCGGCAACGCGATTAACCAAGAGGTCGTAGTAGTAGTTGACCGAATCGCGGAGAGGCGTGTTCGGATAGTTCGCGAGGTAGCGTTCAAAGTCCTTCATGGCGGTCGTCGTGTTCGATTCGTCGCGATCGACCTTGTATTCCATTTTGAACGACGAGACCGCTTTGCGGTATTCGGCGGTTTCTGCAAATGCAGAGCCAGGGAAGTTTATGACAAAGCTGCCGTATTCGCCACGGGCTTCAATCCACTGCTCCAGGTTGAAGTGGCTCTCGCCGAGCAAGAACTGGGTCTGTTCCATGTAGCCAGAACCTGCGCATGTCGAAAGGATTTCTTCGAGCTTTTCGATGGCACGTCCGTATTTTTGAGCCTTGTAAAGTTCTTCGGCGCTTTCGTAGCGTTTTTTGCACCATTCGGTGTGGGTCGTTTTTTCATTCGCGGTCGAGGAACAACCTATCGTGGTTGCCATATAAAGGAAAAATGGAACGAACA
>CAMZGI010000244.1 GCA_947306305.1 uncultured Fibrobacter sp. | reverse complement strand
GCATCGCGGTTGTGCTTGACATGCTGGCGGATTCCGTCCATCAGCAAGAGCCAGATGTCGTCGGGATAAATCTCGATAGAGTGGTGGTTTGCAAATGCCGTTCCAACCATAGCGACAAATGGATGTGGAAAACGACGACCGTCCTTACTTTGTAGGTCCCTGATAAACTTTTTATCGGTGCGCTCGTCCAAGAGAACTTGCTTGTTACTTAACCCCATCATTTGGGTCATAGCGTATTTGGGCGTACTTTCCTTGACGTTCTTGTCCTTGACAATGGCGTCTGCGGCGGCAGTGCCGAACCCAATCGCGAAAATCAATAAGAAAACGAATTTGCTCATACTGTGCAATATACAATTCTATGCGCTATGGCTTTGCGTATAGTTTGAAAAATTTTATTTTAGAAGCGTTGCTAGACTGCTTGGTGGAATCATTATGGATCTCAAAATTTTACAGATTTTGCTTTGTGCCGCTTTGACTGTATTTGCTCAAAGCACGTCCGATACAATTTCTTTTGTCAACTTCGAAAATCGTGAAGTGGGCATTTACAACAACGATGCTGCCAAGGAAGACTTCAAACGCAATAGCACCGATAAAAGCTGGTGGTACGCCATGGAAAAGAACAATGGCGAAAATTCACGCATCGTCTATGACGGCGAAGAACACGGCAACGTGCTGCAACTCAAATATCCCAAGGGTTGCGTCGGCCCGAACGACAACGACACGCCCGCCTGTGCCGCACAAATTATACAGCCCCTCGAACGAACCGCCGACACCATGTGGAGCGCTTACGACATCTTCTTTGAAGATGGCTTTGAGTTCCGGCTTGGCGGCAAGCTTCCCGGCCTCTGCGGCGGCGAATGCTATACAGGGAATGCCATGCCCGCGACAGGTGATGGCTGGAGCGCCCGCATCATGTGGCGAAAAAACGGCAACGCCGTGCAACTGATTTACTTTATGGGGCAAATTTCGGAATACGGCGATGATTTCAAGTGGGATCTTGGCGGCACCATCGCGCAAAAGCAATTTACCACCGGCAAATGGCATCGCATTGTGAATAAAGTGTCCATGAACACTGTGTCGGCTCCCGGCAAAGGCGACAAAAACGGACGCGTTCAAGCTTGGCTCGACGGCGAACTAACTTTAGATGTCGATACGCTGCGGCTCCGCGACTACGATACGTTGCATGTAGATAAATTCTATCTCTCGACCTTCCATGGCGGGAGCTCTGCCGAATGGGCTCCCACGCATGACTGTTACATCCGTTACGATAACTTCACCATATCAACGGATTCAATTGCTGTTATCCCGGTTCGTAGTACAGATCATATTTTAATGTTACAGCAAAAACGTACTTTAATCACGCCAGTCGGGACTTATCGTGCTAACGGCACCAAAATCGGATCGAAAAAAGCGAATTATGAAGTAAAGTTCTAGAAATAAAATACTTGACATCTGCCCTCTCTAAAGTTAAATTATGCTAAACTAAACTTGGAGGAAGGATGAATAAGAAAATCCTATTTACAGTGTGTGCAACAGCAACTTTGGCTTCTGCAGCCGCAAACATTGATGATTTTGAAGATGGAAACGGCTTGGCCAGTACTGGTGGTAAGAACGATGCCTGGTATGCTTTCAACGACAAAAATGACAAGGGTGCTTCGACCTATACGAACACCGAAGATGAATACGGACTTGTCGTAGTGCTCGAAGAAGCTGCTGCTGGCGGATCTAAGTATGGTGCTGGCTTGACCGGGATTAAACTCGTTCAAGGCGATAATCAGTACGATCCGTATGTAACTCTTGGCTTGAATGTCGAAGGTGGTCTTGCTGGCTGCACAACGATTTCTTACAAGTACAAGGGCGCAGGGCACAACCTGAAGGCCGTGATGGAAGGTGACGAAAAGGGTGGCTTGACTGGATACAACAGGCACTCGAAAGCTCTTGCTGGTAGCACAAGCTGGTCCACGGCTTCTGTTCCTGTATCGTCTCTGGCTCAAGATGACGGCTGGGGAGAAGTTGTTTCCTTGAAAATGGCAAACGTTGTCCAGTTGGCCTGGGAAGTCAAGGGCGAAGCAACCTCGGACTACCTCTACATCGATGACGTGAACTGCACCGGCTACGCTGGTGGTGGCAGCTCCAATCCTGGTAGCGATACTCCTACGAAGCCGAGCTCTGCTGTTGTTATCGACGACTTTGACGATGGCAACACCACAGCCGAAAATCTTGGCAAGGCCGCTTACTGGTACTTGTACAAGGCAGGTGGAACCTTCACCAACACGCAAGATGCAAGCAAGTCTTGGGATATGGTCGTCAAGGAAGGAACCAACTCCTATATCGAAATGAAGGGCATTTCTGGCATTACCCCGGGCGATACGACCTATCCGTCCGTGGGCATGGAAGTCGCCTTTGACGTTGGTACGCTTTCTGGCTGCACTGCAATCCAGTATGATTACAAGGGCTCTGGCCACCACATGCGTAGCTCTGTGACGGGCGTTAAGGCTGATGCCGGTTATGAACACGTTGCTGCTGACCAGAATGCTGCCGCTGCTTGGAAGACGGTGACTGTTTCGACCATGACTCAGCCGGAATGGGTTGCTGACGTTGCTCCGAGCAGCATCGTGGCATTCTCTTGGGCTAAGGTCTCCAAGCTCACTTGGGTGGTCGATGAAAAGCTCACTGCTGCAAACCTTGGAACTGAATTGGCTATCGACAACGTAAAGTGCGTCGGTACTCTGCCCACGGCTCCGAAGGATGGCATTCGCTCTGTCGCTGCTCCTGCTAGCTTCAAGGCTGCGCTCCAAGGCAATACTTTGCATGTGACAGTCGCCAAGGCTGGCGTTGTGAAGGTTCAGGTTATCGACATCATGGGTAATACCGTCGAAAGCCATAACGAGAAAATCGCTTCTGGCAGCTTCGCCCATACCTTCGGTGCAATGCCTCGCGGGTTCTATGTTGTCCGCGTCCAGCAGGGTTCCGCATCTCAGCTCCTGAAGATGCAGGTGAAGTAATTGGCGTTTATCCGTCATAAGCATTGTTGCTAAAAATTTCATATTTTTTTACTTGCCTCGGCTATTGTGCCGGGGCATTTTTTTTGTTATTAAAAAACATTTGTAGGGAAAAAAATGAACAAAAAATTTGGATAACTTCGCTGTTTTTAGCGGCTTTCTTTGCGGTTGCCGCAAATGCGAACTCAGTACGAGTTCTACGAGTGACTATGAATGATGGCTCGACTAAGCTGTTCGTGGCCAAACAAAGAATACTATTGACTGGGCGGATATTGCAGATGATGTTAACATTGGTGAAAATAATAATAAAGGCGGTATGGACGAGAAAGAACATTCTATGGAAGTCGGGTCGAATGGAATTGACCTTCGTTTAGAAGCAAGCATGGACTGTGGTGGTATTTATGACGATGCTGCTGGTCATACGATTAACTGGCCGTATAATCAAATAGCCGATGTCCTCGGTAAAGTTCTTAACGGTGAAAAGGTTAGTAGTGATAAACTTAATCATGATAAATACTTCCCAAGCAAGAATTCTTCTGCGGTGTTTTCTTATGGGAAGGAAGGGGTGTCTTACAATAGTGGTAACTGCGCGTCTGGTTGTGGCGATGAACCGCATGCAGGTTGGAAATTCTGGTTCGATTATGATTGGATAGACGATTATGATCTAGTTTTTAGCGATTAAATAATATGACGAGCCCTCGGTTTTGACCGAGGGCTTTTTGTATATTGTTGCTCTCTTTTAAAGCGTTTGCCCTTCATTCCAATAATCTGTGGGTTGCTCTACTCCGCAATCTTTTGCAATGTAAACGGGTTCAATCCCTTTCTTCCTTTGGTCCGTGTAATTCTTGAGTGCTTTGATGGCGATGGGCGATAGAATCAAGATGACGGGGATGTTCACGAGAACCATAAGCCCTTGGCAAAGGTCTGCGCTGTCCCAAGCGAACGAGGCACTAGAAATTGCGCCTAAGAAAACGATGACGGTAGCGATTGCCTTGAATATGTTGCGAATCAAATCGTTAGGGCGTTTGTTCATGATGAACCGCAAGCATCCTTCGGTGTAGTAGTAATTTCCAATGAGCGTCGTATATCCAAAAAGGCACATCGAGAACGTGATGAATATGGCTCCGTTGGTGCCGAGGACAGATGTCAACGACTGTTGTACATAAGCGATGCCAGAAATTTCTTTAGTCGGTTCGATGTCGCACGAAAGGCACATCAATGCAGTTGCAGAGCAAATGAGTAACGTGTCGATGAACACCGATAGCGACTGGACGAATCCTTGTTTGACGGGGTGCGAAACGCTTGCGCTTGCGCTCGCGTTCGGGGCGGAGCCCATGCCCGCTT
>CAMZGI010000243.1 GCA_947306305.1 uncultured Fibrobacter sp. | reverse complement strand
AAAAATCAAAGAAATGCCTGAAATTTTATGCATAGCGTGAAATTCCTTATTTAATGGTCACCTCTAAAAATTCATTCTCAAAAATTTGGCTGCGACACATCGTGCTGGTTCGTCATTCAAAGTGGCAAATACCTCCAGTATTCACCACTTTTCTTTCCTGCCAGCACTCGGTCTCGCTCAAATTTTCTTTACCAAAGCAATTTTTAGAGGTTCCCTAATCTCTTTAAATTTATTTTTGTTGAGGAATTTCATCAAGTAAAATTTTTCAAAAACGCCTTTTATAGGTGCTTTTTCTAAGCTCATGCCTCAAAGCCCGCCGTGGCGGGCGACCTCACTGCTCAAACCTCATTGGATCCTATCACTCCACTACGTTATGTTCCAGGATGATGCTTTACTCTAGTAACTATTAAAGTTAATCTCATTCCTGCGTTTGAGTTCTTTGTTGAGCGGCCAATAAATGCTTGCAAAAACGATATACCCGATAAGGAGCACTAGCCAATGGTTCAACTGGAACCCGATTTCGACGTATCGCATTGTGGCGAACATGAACGGACCTGCAATCAAAAACAGCGGAAGTTGCCTGCACTGATCGCCAAGCGAAAAACGGCTCTCGTAGCTCACGATGGAGTTCATCATCGGGAAACTGGTGCAAAAGCCGCCCATGAGCCGCTTGATGAGCATGAGTCCCGAAACGACTCCCGCGATGGCGGGGGCTTTGATGTAAACCGGGAGCGGAGTCTTGTAGCGCACTCCTGATTTGTATTTTTGCTTTTGGAAAAAGATGATGCCGATAGTCAAGTCAAAAAGGCATGCTGCGATAAAGTAGGCTTCGCCTTCGGGAATGCGTGAATGCAAAAATGTCCCCAGCGTAACGAAAAATGCAAGCCCCGCGATAATGGACAGGACAATCGGAACTTTTACTTTGTAATGGAGAATGCGGACAATGTGTACGTACAACATGCACATGAATCCAGAAACGGCGTTTTCGGTTCCCATCGGGAGTCCGACGGCGATGTAGGCAAAGCCGCACGGGATGGGGATGGTGGCTGTGACCGCTTTGAGTTGCGGATCTTTCAAGTACGCGCTCAAAGTCCCGAGTGCGGTGACCATGACGACGAGCAGCCAGTCGTAGCCCGAAAAATGAAAATTTAACGCATCAAACATCGTGCCCAAAGATAGAAAATTACCCGGAGCTAAGGGTATTTCCAGAAGTGGGCGAGTTCCTCTTTGATTGTTCTGCTTGGCTGATCTTTCGATTCTTCTTTGAATCGGTAGCTAGTTGTCCCAATGCCCAATTGCAGCGAGACCGCCAATGTGTGCCCTTGCGGGCCGAGCAGTTTTTCGGGCTTGCTGTTCCATAGATATTCTACATTGAACCGGTAGTCGATTGTGGTTATGTTGTGCGGGTTTGGCTTGCCTTTTATGACGAATAAATTTGACGAGATGGAAGCCCCGATTCCCCAATCCCCGGACCCCGCTGACATATCTTTGCCTTTATCGTTTTTCTCGTCTAAACCATAAATGGTCGCGTTTAAAAGCCCGTATATTTCTACATCCAGAATTTCATTAAAAATGGGTCTTACGCCAAAATGAAAGAATGCGGAGGCGTCTGTGCTTGTCGATTTTCTGCGATAAACGGTATTGTCTTCTTTGATAAAGTCTGTTCCGCCGCTAGTGGCGTATATGGATAGCCCAAATCCAAAACAGCCGTAAAGATAACATAAATCGGCATAGCCCGTTCCGCCAATAGATTTGGAGCCGAGGAATTGCTGCATCTCGTCATTGTAAAAACGCATGGTGGGGCCGGCGAATATTCGCAAAGATACGCGGTTGTCGGGAATGAGCGTGCTTGAATCTATAAAAGGACGTTGCGCAAAATTGACCAAGTAAGGTCCGTTGCTGTACTTGCGTGCTTTGTTGTAAAAACTGTCCGAAAAAACTAGCGGATAAGAACGTTCTTTGATGAGGTCTTGCAGCGAGTCTTTAACCCATTGGCCTTGCTCAACGTGGTTCCACATTTTGTTCATTTTATTCCACAAGCTTGAATCCGCATAAGAGTCTATGTCTAGCGCGGCGATTCGCAGGTGCTCTTCGTCCGAAAGAGGCATGTAGCCATAGAAATCTTCTTGTTCCCTAGCCATAGTCATGTATGTTCGCAGTGAATCGAAATTCCCTTCGGAAAGAGCTCGTATAATGCAGGAACGGATGGGTGCTTCGAACAAACGCTTGATGAAATATTTGTTCTGGTAGGGGGCGTATTGGAGCGACTTTGGCTCGTTATTTGCAAATTCAAATTCAGAAATGGGATTGGTATAACTGTCTATGACAAGATTGTTGTCGAGGAATGCGTAGGGCTTGAGGCGGAATATTCTTGCCGAAGAATTGGGTACGAACGTTTCTTCAAGATGGACTAGGCATTGGTGCTCTTCGCTCACGAAGAGTCCTTGGCGCTCAACGTAATAAAAATCGTAAATGGAGTCGCTTGGGGCTTGAGCCCATTGATGGGCTGTTTCGTCATAAACTTGCAAAACCTGAATTTGGGCAGCGACGTATAGCGGCTTGGATCTGTTTTTGTACAAATACTGCCGCATCGCTAACCGCTCGTTTTCGGGAAGCGGTATGGAGTCTGGTATGCCATCCCAATCGCTTGAAAAATATTGGCGATTCATTTTTTGGAGCGAGAGAAGCTTGCCGTAAATAAACTTTTCTTGCTTCGCTGAATCTGCGATTGAGGATTGCTCCGGCTCGTTTAACGTAGTGCGTCCATTGTTCTCCTGCAATATTGGCATGTCCCAGAGGGTGTACCCGGGGGCTTTATTCGGTGCGACTGTTGGACTGCAGCACCAAAATACGGTGCAGATTGCAATTAGGAATACAAGTAAAGAAATTCGCTTCATCTTAATTTAAAGATAAATAAATGTTTTGTGATAGGGTTGTAACTTTTACTATATTCGTTCAAGAGGTTTTTTATGAAAATTTTTGTGACAGGTGTAGGTGGCCAGTTGGGTCACGACGTGATGAACGAACTTGCTAAGCGTGGCCATACGGGCGTGGGTTCCGACATGGCTCCGTCTTACAGCGGCGTTGCCGATGGCAGCGAAGTGACCAAGATGCCTTATGTGCAGCTCGATATTACGGATAGCGCCGCGGTTGATAAAGCCCTTTCTGAAATCAAGCCGGATGCGGTGATCCATTGCGCTGCATGGACTGCGGTCGATATGGCTGAAGACGATGCGAATGTTTCTAAGGTTCGCGCGGTGAACGCTGGCGGTACGCAGAATATCGCAAATGTTTGCAAAAAGCTCGGCTGCAAGATGACTTACATCAGCACGGACTACGTGTTTGACGGTCAAGGAACGTCTCCGTGGAAGCCGGATTGCAAGGATTACAAGCCGTTGAACGTTTATGGACAAACGAAGCTCGAAGGCGAACTCGCTGTTGCAAATACGCTTGAAAAGTATTTTATTGTGCGTATCGCATGGGTGTTCGGGCTTAACGGCAAGAACTTCATCAAGACGATGCTGAATGTGGGTATGTCGCACGATACGGTCCGCGTCGTTTACGACCAGATTGGTACGCCGACTTACACGCTCGACTTGAGTCGTTTGCTAGTGGATATGATTGAGACGGAAAAGTATGGCTACTATCATGCCACGAATGAGGGCGGGTATATCAGCTGGTACGACTTTACCAAGGAAATTTATAAGCAGGCTGGGCTCCCGACAAAGGTGCTGCCGGTGACGACGGCGGAGTACGGGCTTGCTAAAGCCGCCCGTCCGTTCAACAGCCGTTTGGACAAGAGCAAGCTTGTGGAAGCGGGCTTTAAGCCGCTCCCCACATGGCAAGACGCGCTGGCTCGCTACCTGCACGAAATCGGCGTGAAGTAATTGTATTCTCTGGGATGGCGGATCGTGCTTCGACTTTACTCAGCACAGGGATCCGCCACAAACGTCATTCCGAGCTTGACTCGGAATCTCGGCAATAAAGTCGCCATTCCCCTAACGGGGCTTGACGCGTTTGCCTCGGATATAGAAACATGCAAGCATGTTTCTGCATCACTCGACTCCGTCGAGTTTTTTTGTTCTACATTGTCATCCTGGAGGGGCGAAGCCCCGAATGACGAAGGCTCGTTATAATGAACAGATGGCGGATCAGGTCCGCCATGACGTTGTTCTGCCTACTAAGCTCTAAGCTCTAAGTTCTGCCAACATCCTCACCCTCTCTAGTACCTAGAAACTATTAACTAGCAACTCGCGACAGCTCTGCTCATCGCTCATACCTCACGGCTCATTGCTCGCCGCTCTAAGTTCTAAGCTCTGCCAACTTCCTACTGCCTACTAATCCCAGCGATATTCGCGAGAGCGTCTTGCA
>CAMZGI010000242.1 GCA_947306305.1 uncultured Fibrobacter sp. | reverse complement strand
ACTCTGAATTTACGCATAAATAGGTTTTAGGTTACAGGTTTCAGGGGTTAGAGCTTCCACACAAATCCTTTTCCGCGGATTTCATTCTCGATGGTTTCGCCTTCGGCGATTTCTGCTCCAGCATAAAGAATCGAATGCACGACCTTTGCAGATGCAGGGACATTCACGCCGGGTTCAACAACAGATTCATTCTTGTCGCAGCCGAGTTCTTCTTTACGGGCATCCGTTGCCGCCATCAGCCCATCCGGGTTTCCCATGTCAATCCATGTCGCATGGAGCTGGCTTAAATCAACGAACGGAGCACGCCCCGCCGCAATCTCTTGCTTCCAGAATTCACGGATGTCAAATTCTCCGTCACGGATTCGAGCCAAAGCTTCGTCGCTGTACCACGAAATTCCAGAGAACGTCGCCGCCGTTCCGTCTTCGCGTCCAAAACGCCCGGCAACTCCCGCCAAGAAACCATCCGCATCCACACGGAACGAGTTCACCTTCGGGAAATCGACAGCAAGCAAAGCCACCTCGCCACGGTTCGAACCATCGGCCTTCCCCGCCTCGTACGCAGCACAAGCTTTCTGCACAAAAGCAGCCAAGTCAAAATTGCAATACGCATCGCCATTCATAATCAAAAGACCACCGCGGTAGCCTTCGTTATAAATACGCTTAAGCGGCCCAGCTGTTCCCAAAATTTCTGGTTCCACCCAGACTTTTTCAAAGCCAAGGCGTTCCCCAGCACAAGCCACCTGATCCGCCAAATAATGAGCATTTGCATGCAAGCGAACATCTCCGAGAGACATCGCCCGTTCTACTTGGATTTCGAGAATGCATTTGTCATAAACGCGAACCAACGGCTTCGGAATTTCCGTTGTCAACGGCCTAAGCCTTGTGCCAAGACCTGCCGCAAGAACCAACACATTCAATCGAGATTCGTCAATCCGCGTCATCGCCATTAACCGTATAAATTAAACCATCGAAGCGCTGAATTCAGCCTTGCAGACAAGCTTGTCGCCTTGCCAAATTTCGCCAGCATACTTGTAAATGCCATGACGAGCCATGAGCAATGTAGCCTTGAGCGTCAAATCCTGCGGCGGAATCACAGCAGCGCGGAAGCGGCAATTTTCAACACCAGCGAAAGCCGGACGCTTGCCTTCAACATCGGATTTTTTAGCAATCATCGTCAAAAGCGTTGCTGCCTGAGCCATAGATTCAATCTGAATCACGCCCGGAAGCACCGGGTTGCCCGGGAAATGGCCAGCAAAGAACGGTTCCGTTCCCTTCACATGCCACACGGCCACAATAGACGGCTGGTCGCCTTCGGTAATTTCGAGAATTTCATCCACAAAAGCAAACGGAGTCTTCTGAGGCAAGAGAGCATGAACTTGTTCTTCATTATAAAGCATAAGGCAACACCTTTTCTAAAATTGTTCTGTGACTCAAATGGCCACCATTTCTGATTTCCAGACGAACTTTCGGGAGCGCAGGTTTTGCAAAGCAAAGGTCTCCCAACAGGTCGAGGATTTTATGACGAGCAGGCTCTTCGAGAACCCTAAACGCCGAAGCATTCGCCCCAACCGTAGAGTCCAACAAAAGTCCACAGGATTCATCCACCCCGCCAAGCAAACCTGCTTTACGGGCTTCGTCAAATTCGTTTTTAAAGATAAAAGTTCTCGCAGCAAAGACGTTGTACAAATCTTCGGCCGAATAAATGGAAACGCTCGCCGATGAAGTCCACAAAGAACCGCCCACGTTTCGCTCCAAAACATATTCCACCTCGAAAGCTTCGCTTGGGGTAATCCTCACAAAACCATAAGGTTCAGAATCATTTTTATCCGTGCGGAACAAATTCCATTCGTCATGCACGGGAGCGTCATAAAACGCGAGTTCTTCTGGAACGCCCGCCTCTTTGCGGAGAGCCAAGAAAAACGGGAGCGCAGAGCCATCCATCATAGGAACTTCCGCCACGCCATCTTCATTGCAATCGACATCGACAACAAAACGACGCGAAGGCCACATCAAGAAAACAGGAGCAAGATGTTCCGCAGAAGAAAGCTTCAACGACGGAGATGTTTCGGCAGACTCGTATATCGAAGTGCGAGCCACGCTGAATTTTAAATCCGCAAAGCATTTCACCGCATCGGTACTGTAAAACGGATGACCGCCCACAAGCCATTCGACACGCGGTTCAAGCTGCGGATTGCGTTCCAACGCTGTAACATGAACGCTAGCCTTGCCATAAGACAAGGACGGAGAGCAAAAATCCAATTTTCGAGAACGTTTCATCAATTCAATGCGAATTTATAAAAATAAAAGTCTCTCGTCTCTCGTCCGTAGCCGCACAGCGGCGTTCTCTCGTCTAATTTCTACTTTTTCCCCATCAAGCGGAGCTTCACGACAGAACGACGCCACACGTCAATTTCTTCGGCAGGATACCCGGCATAAACCTTGCCCGCCTTAAGGCTCTTGGTCACGCCCGCCTTCGCGGCTACCTTCACGCCTTTGCCTATCGTCAAATGCCCTGCGGACTGCACGCCGCCCGCAAATTCCACATCGTCTTCGACCGTTACAGAACCCGCAACGCCAGATTGCGAAGCAAATAATATGTTGTTCCCAAGCGTGCAATTATGAGCAATTTGAACAAACGTGTCAAAATGGCAATCATCGCCGACAACCGTCGGAGAAACAAAGCCCGCCGCAACCACGTCATTTGCACTAAAGCTGCAACGATTCCCGATGCGAACCCCCGCCAAATGCGGCACCATGCGTCGTTTGCCCTCGTATTCATAAAAGCCAAAACCTCGCGGTCCCACGACAACGCCAGCCTGAAACACGCAATCTTCGCCAATTGTCACACGCGGATAAACTGTCACATTCGCTTCCAAAATCGTTCCCGCCCCAATCGTCGCACCCTTCATCACAACGCAATTCGGGCCAATCACAGCATTTTCGCCCACCACGCCCTCGACGACAGCCGAGGCATGCACTTGAGCAGAAGCTGCAATCCGCGTTTCTTCAAACGTTTCGCGACGTTCTACAAATTCTTTCATGAACGTCACCATCGCATGGTACGGATTATCGACGGGGCAAATAAACTTCACGTTCGGCAAAAGCTCGGAGCGTCCTTCAACAACAGACGTTTCGAACAAACGCGGTACAAAAAGCAAGCCGGCATTGATATTCGCAAAAGCTCTGGTGCTCACGCCACCTGCGTTCCCTGCAAGTCCCGTTTCTGTCTTTGCATCGCCCGTCCAGAACGATACATCGTGCAACCCCGCCCTGTCTAGCGAAGAAAATCCGTTCAGCTCAAAACTTAAAACGCCCTCGTCCGAAGGCATTTTAATATTCATTTGTTTTAAAACATCAGCAATCGTGACCGAAAGCATCATTCCTCCAACGACAACATGCGAACTTGACATGCATACTGAATCGTCACGCGATTTCCGACTTTTCCGCTCAAATCTTCACCATCAAGCTGGATGTATTCATCTTCGGCAACATCGAGCGTAAGCGAACGCACTTTCCGCGACTTGAGCAAATACTTTTTCATAAAGAAGCCAAGAACAGGAATCGTACCCACTGCAATAGCAAGCAAAAAGTTCAGCATGTTCGGCACGCAAACCACTTCCAAATAACCATCCGACATATCGGACTTGAAGAACGGATTTGCGCCACTTGCAAAACTCGGGATATTCCCGACAATGACCGTCTTGTGCCCCGTCAAATCGACCGTTTCAACGCCATCTGGCAAACAGCCTTTCATGGAAATTTTTCCACGCTTTAGCTGATACGCTCTATCTGCAAAGAACCGCTTGACGTAATGGAGTTTATTCGCAATTACAGAATTTGAAGAAATCACGCCCGTTGCACGATCTTGATTAAAGTCATGAGCAATACGAGCGTCAATGCCAGCAGAAAAATAATTCGCCAATGCGTACTTGCCATTCACCGTCCAAATATCGAACGGCTTAGACTTCGCCATCAAAAGACGACGGACAAGGTATAGCAGTCCTTTATCTACAAAGGGCTTGTAAAGATGAAGTACGCGCGCGAGGTCGTTGCCCGTACCAAGCGGAATAAGCCCAATCTGCACTTTATCCGCAAATTCAGATGTGAGCATAATCGAAAGCACCGACGAAACCGTTCCGTCGCCGCCAACAGCCACAAGCGTCTCTGTCGAAGAAAGTGCATTTCGGATTTGCACATCCATGCCGTCCTTGCGTGTAAACTCGGACTTCCATTCATCAGACTTAAAATCCATGGACTCCATAATCTCGGGCAAGAACTTATGGATAACCTTACCTTGACCACCACCACTCACCGGATTAATGAGGAAAAAGAACTTATACATCTTTTAAAAGTTCATCCTTTGCGTCCAGGTAATGC
>CAMZGI010000241.1 GCA_947306305.1 uncultured Fibrobacter sp. | reverse complement strand
GACGTTCTCGATGAGAACGTCTTTTTGCAATTCCGCAAAAGTTGTCATTCCGGCCTCCGAGCCGGAACCTTGCCGGAATCTAACCTGACTCTATTACTTGTTCAACTGCTCTGTTGCTTCTGCAACAGCTAGCAAGTCTGCTTCCTGGAACGGCTTGCCAATCCACTGTAAACCAACCGGGAGGCCGCCTGCCATACCGCACGGAACGCTCACGCCCGGAAGACCGGCGAGGTTCAAGCTAACGGTGTAGATGTCAGAAAGGTAAACAGCCATCGGATCGGATTCGTTCATGCCGCACTTGAGCGGGAGACCCGGCATCGTCGGGCTTGCAATCACGTCGCAAGTCTTGAATGCTTCGGTGAAGTCGTCCGTGATGAGGCGACGGACCTTCTGAGCCTGCACGTAGTATGCGTCGTAGAAACCGGCGGAGAGAACGTAGCTTCCGAGGAGAATGCGGCGTTGTACTTCCTTGCCGAACGCTTCGCTGCGGGACTTTGCATAAAGGTCAAACAGCTTCTTGGCTTCGGCGCTGCGGTAACCGTAACGCACGCCGTCGTAGCGGCTGAGGTTGGAGCTTGCTTCTGCTGTTGCAATGATGTAGTAGCTGGACACGGCGTAGCTGATGTGCGGGAGGCTCACTTCCTTAATCGTGGCGCCTTCGGCTTCCATCTTCTTAAGCATGTTTTCAATGGCTGCCTTGCACTGCGCGTCGAGACCTTCGCCAAAGTATTCCTTCGGAACGCCGATGACCTTGCCCTTAACGCCCGTACCGAGCTTTGCGGTAAAGTCTTCTGTGGGGCGAACGCTCGTCGTATTGTCGTGCGGGTCGATGCCGCAAATAGCGCCAAGGAGCGTAGCGCAGTCGCGAACGGTAGCGCCAAAAGGACCAATTTGGTCGAGAGAGCTTGCGTAAGCGAGAAGGCCGTAACGGGAAACGCGACCGTAAGTCGGCTTCAAACCGACAACGCCCGTGCAGGCTGCCGGCTGGCGGATAGATCCACCCGTGTCAGAACCGAGGGCGCAGGGAACCGTGCCAGAGGCGACGGCGACTGCAGAACCGCCCGAGGAACCGCCCGGAACGCGGGACTCGTCCAGCGGATTCTTGACCGGCCCGTAGTAAGACGTTTCGTTGCTGGAACCCATGGCGAATTCGTCCATGTTCGTCTTGCCGACGATGATGGCGCCTGTTGCTTCGAGCTTTTCGAGAGCGGTGGCGGTGTAGGGGGCAACGAAGTTGTCCAAAATCTTGGATGCTGCCGTGGTGCGTGTGCCGGTCAAGCACATGTTGTCCTTTACAGCGACTGGAATTCCATCGAGTACGCCCAGAGACTTGCCTTCGGCACGACGCTTGTCGCTTTCTTTAGCGCGTTCAAGAGCACGTTCGTTAAGCACCGAAATATAGGCGTTTAAATTCTTCGTAGATTCAATTTTTTCGAGGGAGGCCTGCGTGAGCTTTTCAGCAGTGGTGCTGCCATTTGCCAGTTGTGCCTGAAGTTCCTGAATTGTCTGCATTATCTTTCTCCGGACCATTTCATTATATAAATTGCAATAAACATACCAGCTGCGCTCAAAAGATTTACCTTAAAGCTAAAACCGAGCGCAAACTTGATCAAGTATAAATCGATGACTACCGGCTCTGCCTTGCCCGGAAACCCGATGCTGTATTCGGCAGCCGCCGTAAAAATGTGATGGACGCTGTTGTCGTAGCCGCCTGCGTTCAAGAGAACTCCGAGCTCGCCAAACAAAGCTCCCAGAGCTTCGCTCAAGATGCCGCCCAAAATGAGGCCGACAAAAATGAATAGGACGAGACGTGACAAAGAGTTCTTGTGTGTCATGCCCGAAATATAGAAAATAAGTTGGTCGATAGGTGACTGGTGGAGGGTGCTAAGGTTGTTAAAATGTTACAGGTTTATACGCCTAAAAGTCTCTTTTTCAAGAAAATTGAGCTTATATTCATAAAAGATTGCTCATGTAAGTGGGGTGGTTATGATTCGCGTTTGTTTTTTGCTGGTTTTAGTTGCTTTGGGTTCGTCGTTTGCCGCCTGTGGCTCTTCGGCTTCGTTCGGATTTTCGCCCGATAATTCGCCGCAGGTCTTTAATTGCGATTCCGAAAAATGCATGGTGGGCATTCGCGGTGTTGAAATGTTTCCGCACGATTACATTTGCGATACCGAAGTCGAGTTTATCAAAGATGTCAAAAAGCGTTTTGGAAGAGATGTGCCTAAAGGAAAATACGAGCCTCCGTTCCGCTATGGAAATATGGCTAGGCAATATGAACCAAATATGATTCAATCTGGTTGCGATTTTTTGAAAGTTGAACCTGTTTATGGAATTGATTCTGTGACGGTCGCATTGAAGCCTAAAAAGGCGGGCGTGTGCCCAGTTGCCGTTAATGTGCCGACTACGGGAAAAAACAGATGGATGTTTTTAGCGGTTATAAGCAAAGTCGAATCACGATGGTCTTTGACTCTTGAACATAACCAGAATACGGACGAATCGAATGAATCCGAATTCACGTTCTTTGAACTGCCGTTTTCTTTGTTTGTAAAACCTTGTGTGGAAAATAGATGCGACTTTCTTTATGCCGAGAGGATGCCTTCGCATGCCGAAAAAATGGGTGCTCCCCAATATGGCAAAAAAGCGGTGTTGCTTACAAATGAACGACGTTTTAAACCGATGTGTGATTTTGTGAAAGTTGAAAAAAGTAATGGTAAACTTGTTTCGGGAACGTTCGTGCTGAATGGCTCTGGATGTTGCCGAATCCAAATTGACGAAAGAAAATTCCCTATTTACAATGATTTGAAAGTGGATTTAGTGGAAGGCAAATATCAAGTGGTGCTGGAGTAAAAAATGAAAAAGCTGATAATCGTATTTGCGTTTTTGCTGTTTGCCTGCGGTCAAGAAAACCGTGAAAATGTTAAGGAAGAAAAGAAAGTTGTTCAAGAAGACTGGGTGTTCCTTAATGGCGTGTATGGCTGGGGCGACGCTCTAAATGCATGCCCGGTAGGTTATCATTTGCCCGATGAATTGGAATGGGATAATTACATTGCTCGAAATTCCCAAAGTTCTAACAATAAATATTGGACATCGTTTTACTCGGTTCGTTATGTGAAAGATTATTCGGTAGTTTATTTGCAAGATCGAAGCTTTTATAGCATTTCTGCATACGAAAGAAAATATTCGGTGGCTTGCAAAAAAGATGAAAAAATAGAGGCGAAAAATTTTGCAGATAAGACTCCGTTTTATGGGACGGCTTATGTGGATTCGAAATATGCGGATTGCATAAATGAACGTGTATATGTAGGCTTTGAAGACAACGTTTTGTACCAGTGCAAAAATAAGAGATTGAAAAAGGTCGCTGATTCGCTAGAACATTTGCCCGATTCGCTAAATGTCGCTCCCGATACCGTTGTGCTGAACATGAAACACATGATTCCATGCACATTTGGCTGGAACGGAAAAATCGTCATGACTGGGTACAACTTTTATATGTACCAATGCTACGATAATAATTGGCATGGCGTAGGGTATGCAAAATTGAATCCTGTTCAGCTGGGATATTTTAGGGATTCTCTGACTGGGGTGCGTTTTAAAACGATAACGATAGATTCGATGGAATGGTCTGCTGAGAATATCCAAAGGAGCGTGCCGGGCGAAGCTTGTTACGAAAATAAAAAGATGAATTGTGAAAAATATGGGCGACTTTATGGCTTGAATGCCCAAAATGCTTGTCCGAACGGCTGGCGGCTCCCGCGAAAAAACGATTGGGTTAAGTTGTTTGGTAGATTTGGATTGAACGGTTCGTACCTCCGCACAAAAGAAGACTGGTTTTTGGAATTTCGAGAAAACAACGATGTTGGCTTCTCGGCTTACCCTGTTGGCTATTATGATGGCGAGTTTACTGGTTTTAGTATGGAAGTGGGCTGGTGGAGCTACGATGACGAAAATCGTCTTTATGGCGTTTTATTCAACGGCGAGAAATTCGGACACAATTATGTGATTGATGGGAAAAAATATTATGTCCGCTGCGTGAGAAATGTGTTAGAGAAATGAGGGAAGAGAGATTTACTCTACCCCAAGTCGATATCCGGCGATATTTGAATGCTGTAGTCGGGGTAGAGCTGAGCCACTTCGCTCTTGATTGTATCAAGGGCTTCTTGGGCGTTTACGCCGAATTTGATGACCACGTCAAAGCGCATTTCCTTGGCTTCGATGTTCACATAAAAACCATGCATCTGGAGTGCCCAATCGTGCGATTTGACTTTGTCTGAAATCGTATCGCGGATTTTTGCGGCTTCGTCGTTTTTGGTGTTGTAAGAGTAAACGCCGATGGCGGTGAGGATGACGCCTGTTTCTCGGTAGACTTTCTTTTCGATCCTGC
>CAMZGI010000240.1 GCA_947306305.1 uncultured Fibrobacter sp. | reverse complement strand
TTTGCACTCCGGGATATTTTTTAGAAATAGGACTTTCGATAAAATTGAAAAACGATTTTCATATCATGCTCGAATCTCGTTATTTCAGGGAATTTTATGAGTTGAAGAACATTCATGACGGGACGAAAAGCGTTGTCCATGGGTTTTCTGTTGGGGTGAAATTTGGCGTATGAGATGGTTTATCATTTTATTTGTAATTTCGTTTTGGCTTGTGGGCTGCGCCTCGTATGTGAACGTTTCTGTTTCGGATGGGGCGGGGGATTATTCTATTTATAGAAATGGGGAATTGGTGTGTGCAAGTAGCGATGCTTGTGTTATTGAAAGCTCGGCTAAAAGTGAAATGTATTTGGAGGCTAAAAAAGATGGCGTCGTCTATGGCTCTACCTATATGTTCCGGGAAAAGACGGAAATAGACCACAGCCATGATTATGAACGCAATTGGTGGACGGGAAAAACGAAAAAAGAGGAACGGGAAGAACTCGAAGCTGGAAATAGAACGTTGGGTGTCATGTTTGCTCTTGTGTTTCCCGTTTTCTTAATTTGTGTAGATTTTGGAAAATTCCCCAATGAGGTTGTGATTCCTGTGGTTGAGCCTGATTCGTCAAAAGCGAATTATCCATGGAATTTGCCGATGGAAAAAGTTAATATGATGGAGTAGGATAAAGTAATGGGTATAGTTGAAGAAATCCAAAAAACGCTTTTTGCAAAGCAAGATTTGAAATTCAAGGACTTTCATAGCAAGCTGATTCCGACGGTAAACGCTGATTCTATAATTGGCGTGCGGACTCCAGATTTGCGGGCGATTGCAAAAAAATATGCGAACCATCCTGATGTAGATAAATTTTTGTCCGCTCTTCCGCACAAGTATTACGATGAAAATCAAGTTCATGCATTTATTTTGTCTTTGATAAAAGACTACGACGAGTGCGTGGCTCGTGTTGGTTGCTTTTTGCCGTTCGTAGATAACTGGGCGACTTGCGATCAGATGCGTCCGAAGGTGTTTGCCAAGACCGCTTGCCGAGCGAAACTTTTAAATGATGTTGGACGTTGGATAAAGTCTCCTGCGAAAGATATTTGGACTGTGCGGTTTGGCATTGAAACGTTGATGTCATTCTTTTTGGACGATGACTTTGACCCGAAATATTTGAAGTGGGTCTCGAAAATACGCAGCGAGGAGTATTACCTGAACATGATGATTGCGTGGTTCTTCGCGACTGCCCTTGCCAAGCAGTACGAGGCTACGATCCCGTTTATAGAAGGGCGTGTGCTTGAACCGTGGACGCATAACAAGACCATTCAAAAGGCGATTGAAAGCTATCGTATTACTGACGAGCAAAAGGCTTATTTGAAAACTTTGAAGAGATAATCAAATTAGTATCTTTGGAATATGGCACAGATTTCGATACAGACCGTTAAAACAGACAATTTTGAAATGGATTACGCCCAGTTTGGCTCTGGGTCGCGTCCGCTAGTTTTGCTCCCGGGCATGAGTCTCAAAAGTATGATGAGCGTTGCTTCGATGGTGGCAGATTCGTATAAAATATTCCATGAAGACTGGACTGTCTATCTGTTTGACCGCAAAAAGAATTTTGGCGAAACGTACCCCATGGAGCAAATGGCGGTCGATACCGCCGAAGCGATGGACGTGCTGGGTATTTATTCGGCGAGCTTCATTGGGATTTCGCAGGGAGGCATGATTGCCCAGCTCATTGCGGAAATGTTCCCGCAAAAAGTAGAACGATTGGCGCTCGGTTGCAGCGCGTCTCGCTTGAACGACATGTCCCGTGCCGTGATGACGGAATGGAAGCGTTTGGCGGAAGCTCGCGATATCGAAGCCCTTTGCTCGAACTTTATAGACATTGTGTTTTCTGCAGAGACGGTTCGCAAGTACAAGAAAAGCTTGATGCGAATGAATATGAATGCGACCGAGCAGGACATGGCGCGTTTTTGCGTTTTGGCAAAAGCATGCCTTGCATTTGAAGCTTATGAAGGTCTTTCTAAAATCAAATGCCCGACGCTCGTTTTGGGGGCGGAACTGGACCAAGTTTTAGGCGTAATCGCGTCGAGAGAAATTGCTGAAGTCTTAAAGAAAAATGGCGTGCCGACAGAACTGTATGTTTACGAGAACTATGGGCACGCGGCTTACGATGAAGCCCCCGACTATCGCGAGAGAATCCTCAAGTTTTTGAAGGGGTAGGGGAGGAGTGCTTCAAGCTTCTTTTATTTGAACGAATTAATTGCTTCGACGACTTCTTTCGCTTGTTCTTGCGTTATAGCTTGGTTCATCGGAATTGATAGCTCTTGCTCATGGATGCGTTCTGTAATGGGAAGCGACAATTGGGGCGTGTTCCAAATTTCTTTGCTGTAGCATTCTTGCTTGTGCGGCGGTATCGGATAATGAATTAACGTGCCAATGCCGCAATCGGCGAGGTGTTTTTGCAGCTCGTCTCGACGCTTGCAAAAAATGGGGAACAAGTGATAGACGTTATTCTCGTCCGGGAGGCGGGCGGGGAGCGTAATCAATGGATTCTTGATGTTTTCGTAGTAGTAGGCCGCGAGCTTTTGACGTTTCACATTGTCTTCGTCGAGATATTTCAGCTTGACATCGAGAACGGCTGCGTCGAGTTCCGACATGCGACTGTTTATGCCGACATACTTGAACACGTATTTCTTTTGGCTTCCGTAATTCGCGAGTGCACGGATGACTTTAGCGAGTTCCTCGTCGTTCGTCGTCACGGCTCCGGCATCGCCAAATGCACCGAGGTTTTTGCCCGGATAGAACGAATGTGCGGCGGCATCTCCGAGCGAACCAGTCTTTTTGCCATTCCATTCGCAACCGTGGCTTTGTGCGCAGTCTTCCATGAGCTTCAGGTTATGCTTGCGGCAAATTTCGCTAAGCTTGTCGCTGTAGGCGACACGTCCGTAAAGGTGGACTATCATGATGCCCTTTGTTTTGGGCGTGATGGCTGCTTCAATCTTGTCGATGTCGATTTCAAGATTTTCCCAAGTGGGCTCGACCAAGACCGGGACGAGGTTGTTTCGCGTAATGCCGAGAATGGTTGCAATGTAGGTATTCGCCGGGACGATGATTTCGTCTCCGTCGTGCAGGACTTCCATTTCTTTATATGCACGCATGACAAGGTAGAGCGCGTCTAAACCGTTAGCGACCGAAATGCATTGGCTTGTGCCGATATATTTGGCGTAGTCGTCCTCGAATTGCGCGATTTCTTTCCCTTGCAGGAACCATCCCGATTCGATGACTCGGTTTGCGGCAGCCTTGTATTCGTCGCTATGCTGCATCGTGATGGCTTGAAGATCTAACAGTTTAACCATGGGAGTCCTTTTTCTTTTGCATAATCTAAAAATTTATCATAACGACGGATGCTGTCGTCTTCGGAATTGCCATGAGATGTGTAAAATCGGATTGATTTGAATGGAACAAAAAGTATCAACATAAAGGGTTTATTTGTTGCTGTGGCGGAATTTTTTTCTTTTTTATGATATCTTTTTCTTATGTAAGGTGTTCTTTCGTTCGTTGAAATGCTATCATTGGGCATATTCCTTAATTGTGATTATGTGTCGAGTTGACGTGAGAAAGACGGTTGCAAGTACGTTGCTTTGTGTAAGCATTGTTTTTGTGTTTTTCATTTTGAGTGCATGTAGCAATAGTGCAGATGCGGATGAGCAGTATATTGTCGAAATGGACGAATTGTTGTCGAGCGCAAAATCTTCGTCCAGCGTCAAATCATCTTCATCAAAGAACAAAGTCTCTTCGTCCTCGTACGGTCCTTTCAAACCGAATAATAAAGAATTTCCGTATGCTGGGATTCCACGTATTGAAATCGAAACTGTTGATCGTCTGGCTATTGAAGACCGTGAAACAGAGATTCCGGCCAAGCTTTTAATTTGGGGTGAAAAAAAAGCAGAAAGCGATACGCTGGATTTGACGATTCGGGGTAGAGGGAATACTAGCTGGCTTGCAATGCCTAAGAAAAGCTACAAAATTGAATTTGCTAAAAAGCAATCGTTGCTAGGCATGCCCAAAGATAAAGATTGGGCGCTGATTGCAAATTATGCCGATAAAACTTTGATGAAAAACTATTTGATGTATCATCTTTCTGCAGATTTAGGTGCTTATTACTCCCCACGTTGTGAATTTGCGGAACTTTATCTGAATGGCGAATATCTTGGGGTGTATTTGGTGACGGAAACGATAAAAATAGGAACGAATAGGATAAATGCTCCTAAAGATAGTTCTTATATCGTTGAATTTGATGAGAAGTATCGAAAAAATGAACAGGTGTTTTTTTCGGAACTTGTGACGGGAAAATCTTATGAAAAACCGTACCGCGTGCATGACCCTAAAAATGCATCAGAAGAGGTTTTGTCTATTGTTGAAAA
>CAMZGI010000239.1 GCA_947306305.1 uncultured Fibrobacter sp. | reverse complement strand
CGGATCAAATGGAAATTTCAACGACAAATGTTCCTTGCGACCGTGTCGGGAAAATAGTGGATAGCGGAACTAAGGATTATAAGGGACGAATCGTTTATATCTGCCGCGACACGGGCTGGGATTTGGCGACCCAAAGGGAAGCCGACATTGGCGACAGACCTTGCGATGCGGAAGGAAAATCCGTCCAAGGTCTCATTGATACGAATATGACCTATGTTTGCCATCAAAATGCATGGGCCGATTTTTACGACGCTCCTTGCGATACCGAAGGCAAGAGAATCCGTGACTGGAAAGAAGGCTTGAAAGAAGATTACATCTGCTATAACGGCAAGTGGTATTATTCAAGAAATTGGAGTTGCGATTTGCCGAAGGAATATTACTTTAATCCGAATGTCCAGTATGGTATGTTGACGGACGACCGCGACGGTGCAACTTACAGAACCGTTGAAGTTAATGGCTACACTTGGATGGCCGAAAACTTGAGGTATGTTCCAATCGGAGCGCAAAGCGTCCCAGTTCAAGAAGGATGTGAAATCGCTGGTAGATTTTATTCGAAAGAGGCCGCTAAAACAGCTTGCCCAGCTGGCTGGAAACTGCCTGATTCGATTGTTGTCAATTCATTAGAAAAAGGATCTGATCGCCTTTCCATATATTTGCAAAACTGCTATAACCAACAGCTAGTGTCTCAAATCGGTTCCATTTGCACTGGGTTTGAATGCAATACGTACGGAACATCGTTCTTGTCTTTTGGAACGAGTAAAAATCCGAGTGATAAAAGTGGAAAGAGCAATGCTTATTACTGGGCTTCTAACCGACAAAATCCAGATGACGTTTGGATCTTTCATATAGGATTCAACGACATGACTTGTTATAAGGACAAGGCGAACACGGACGATTTGATGACTATCCGTTGCGTTAAGGAGTAGGCGAGAGTGGAGAGATGAGGGTAATGGCTAGAATGGCGAAAAATGCCCTTTTTTCGCTCAAAGCCTGTTGAAAAGCGTAATTTTTATTATATATTATGGTGGAATAAATTAAGGAGAATATTATGAATCGTTTTATCAAGGCTTCTTTGATTGCTGCAATGATGACCGCTCCGCTTATGGCCGACGAATCCTTTGGTGGCGTTGGCATCACCATTTATCAGGTGAAGGAAGGCGTTCATGTGGCTGAAGTCATTCCGGGCACACCCGCTGCCGAGACCAATCTTCAGGCTGGCGATGTCATTACCGCTGTTGACGGTGTAAGCCTCAAGGGTCAGGACATTGAATTTTCTAAGGCAAAGCTCCGTGGTCAGGTCAACAAGCCGCTCGAAATCACTTACATCAGCAATGGCGAAACCTATTCTGCAGTTGTCCGCCGTGCCCAGATTACCGTGAAGGACTTGGACAACAAGGCAGTGAAGAATTGGTATGGCAACAAGGAACGCGTGAACGTTCAGGAACTCGAAACTTTCGCTAGCGCAACCGAAAACGAAAAGCAGCTTGTCGCTGTGCTCAGCCACGGCAACCTCATCAAGAAAGACGTGTCTGTCGCTTCTGCAAGCGTGAATGGCATTTATGTGGAAAAGGCTAAGGAAGCTCCGAAGTTCTCGAAGCCGACTGCAGTCCGCACTGGTGACGCAAGCCTTCGTCTCTTCAACCGCAAGGCTATCTCGTTCACGCTCAAGTCAACGGGCCGTGCAACGGTGACCATCATGAACGCCGATGGCGAACAGGTGGCTACGCTCAACCTCGACAACGCCATGGCTGGCGTGAACACGCTCGCTTGGGACGGCTCTCAGCTCCCGTGCGGTCGCTATGTCATTTCCATTGACCACAATGGCAGCGTGAGCGGCACGAACGCCGTGCTGAAGTAATCCGTCTTAGCTCAAGTCGAGTTCGCGTTATTTCAAATTTAGAGGAACGTTCCTAGTCTGGGAGCGTTCTTTTTTTCTATCTTGTGGAACCGTGATTTTATCCGCAACCCATCGTAGTTTGTGGGCCGTTTTTGCTTTTTTCGTTGCTGCGGTCTTTGTTCCTTGCTCTTACGGCGAGGATATGACTCGCTTTGAACTCGAAGAGCGTGAACAGCCTGTCGAAGACACGACCGAAGTCGATTGGCTTAACGATACGACGGGCGTAGATACGATTGAGTACCATGCGGTCGATTTGGTTTACGATGTGGAATCTTCGACGTTCAATTTGAACAGGTCGGCGCAGCTCAAGTACCGCACGGCGACTTTGGAAGCCGACACGATTTGGATGGACCAGCGAAACGAAATCCTCGCCGCGTCGGGTAGCCCGATTCTCCGCGAAACGAAGAACCCTTCGCTTTCGGGCATGCGTCTCAAGTACAACCTCCGGTCTAAAATTGGCGAAATCTATTACGCGACGACGTTCCAAGACAACCAGCAGCTGAACGGCATGGAAGTTCGGCGACTGCCAGACACGCGAATCCAGATTGTGCGTGGCGACTTTAGCACTTGTAACGATACGACGCACCAGCACTTTTACTTTTATGGCCGCCGCATGGTGGTTAAGCCCAAAGAAACGATTACGGCTCGCCCCGTGGTGCTGAACATCGCAGATGTGCCGGTGGCGGTTCTTCCGATGATTGTGGCTCCGCTCAAGAGCGGGCGCAAGTCTGGCCTTTTGACTCCTAAGTTCGGTGGCGACCAGAAGCAGGGCTTTTATTTGCGCAATATCGGCTTTTACTATGCCGCAAACGATTACTGGGACGCGACCCTTTCGGGCGACATTATCGAAGGTGACGAGGCTCGGTTTGAACGCTCTACGCTCTCGGGCGAAATCCGCTATCGAAAACGTTATCTGCTGGACGGCTACCTGCGTTATACGAGCTACCTTCAGGAATTCGATTTTAGCAACAGCGGTTACGACATTGAATTTTCGCATAACCAGAATTTGACTCCTGATGCAAGGCACACCTTGAGCGGTTCAGGTTCCTTTGTCAGCGACCGCAGCATCCGCAAGAACAACTCGCTAGAAGCAAGTACGATTTTGAACCAGCAGGCGAACGCCTCCCTTGCATATTCTGGCAAGTTTGGAAACAACAAGAGCTTGACGGTCAAGGTTTCACAAAGCCATAACCTCACGACGGGAATGCTCGAACGCAGTTTGCCCGACATCCAGTACCGCCAAAGCGGCTCCCTTTTCAGTTTTGAATTGGACGAAGGCGAAGTCGCCGCCGAAGACGGCTCGTTCCAGTCTTTCCTCGAAAAGTTCAACTACAGCTTTACGAACCGCTTTAACTACAACATGCGCCGCGGCAAGGACGAATCGCTGGACGAGGACACGACTGCCCATTACCTTGGTTATACGGGAACGTACTCGTTGGATTATTCGGGACGGTTGTTCAACGTCATCAACATCACTCCGCGTGCGACATTCTCAGGTTTTTGGACGGGAACATCATGGCGTAATCCGTACGATTCTTTGTACAAAAGAAAACGCTATATGAGCTTTAATCCCGATGAAGGCTCTTTTGGCGAGGTGGCGTATAACCACAATTACAGCTTGACCGCCGACACGAAACTTTATGGCATTTGGGTGCCCGAAATCGGACGGTTCACGGGTATCCGTCATGTGCTTTCTCCAAGCGTTTCTTATACCTACGCGCCGAAGATTGACTCCGTGAAAAAGTTCGCTCCGCATCCGCTCTTGGGGCAGTCTCCGTATCAAGAAAAGCAACAGACTGTCGGGTTCAGTTTGAGTAACGACTTTGACATCAAGTATTTGAAAGTGGCTGGGCATGCCGATACGACTCGCGGCGATTCTACAAAGAAAGCGAAGGTGGTGGAAGACCAGTACGGGACGCGTCGCTTGCTTACGACAAGGCATAGTTTCTCGTACAACTTTGCTGCGGATTCGATTAACTTCTCGGATATTTCGTCGTCGTTTGGATTCCAGATTTTGCCGGACTACATGTTCACCATCAACACGCGTCACAGCTTTTACCACAAGTACACCTCGACTCCGAACAAGGTCAAGTTCCCGGAACTCACGTATTGGGGCTATGAACTTTCGAAGAACTTCCATTGGAGCGGAACGTTCAATGGCGGACTCCCGTCGCAGATGGAAAAATACGAGATGCTCAAGTGGTCGCTTAGTCTCGATTACCGCTATTCGTTTAGCAGCACTCGCGTGGCGAAGAATTTGTTTAAGGACAACATAAACCACTCGACGGGCATTTCGGCGACATTCCAGCCGACCGTCAACTGGAATGTTTCTTACAGCACCCGTTACGATTATAACGAAGGCAGGTTTGTGTCGCATGAATTTACGTTCAATCGTGTGTTACATTGCTGGCAGCTCGACTTTACGTGGACGCCCACTGGCCCCGCCGCTGGCTGGAGTTTCTCCATTTACGTGCGTGACTTGCCGGATATCAAGCTGAATGCCGGCAGCACCGATACGAAGAATTATGA
>CAMZGI010000238.1 GCA_947306305.1 uncultured Fibrobacter sp. | reverse complement strand
ATGGCATTTCCTGGTGCTTTGACCCGGCAATTTTCATTGACGAAGACGGCAAGTCGTACATGACGTTCGGTGGCGGCAGTGGCGGCAGCCGTGGCTACGGCAACAACTTTGACTTGTTCGAATTCAGCAAGCTTTCTTACGACAAGGTTGAACTCAATGTGAGTTCCAAGACGGCTCTCCAGGGCGCAAACCGTTCTTTCGAGGCTTCTTACTTGCACAAGCGCAACGGCATTTATTACCTGAGCTACAACGACCAGAGCCAGAATATCAGCTATGCGACTTCCAAGAACATCAAGGGACCTTATTCTTATGTGGGAACAGTGATTGAAAACCCCTCGAAGATTAATGGCAAGGGCGGCAACAACCACCATGGTTTTGCAAAGTTCAAGGACAAGTGGTACGCCGTTTATCATGACCGCCGCTTGGTGATGGCGTCTGAAAAGCCGAAGCTCACTAACGGCCAAACCCCGACAACGACGGGTAACCACAGAAGTGTGTCGATTGACGAACTTACTTGGAATGGCGACAAGATGAACGTCGTGAAGTTCACGGAAGCAGGCCCGGCACAGATTGACGACTTTGATCCGTACCAGACTTACAAGGCTTTGACGAGTTCCAAGCAACGTAACGTTCGCAGCCGTACCGATTACACCAAGGGGCAGCCTGTTGTTCATGTGCTTACTCCGCTTGCGTCCAAGGAATCTTGGATTCGCGTGAGTGGCGTGAACTTTGGCAAGGGCGCCGAGAAGTTCGTGGTTCGTGCGGCTAGCGTCGAAGCGGGCAACAAGATTGAAATCCATAGCGGTTCTGTGACGGGCAAGCTTGCAGGTACTTGCGAACTCCCCAAGACGAGCGGCTGGAAGTCGTACGAAGAAACAGAATGCGACGTGAGCGACTTGTCAGGCGTTGTCGATCAGTTGTTCCTCGTGTTCAAGGGCAGCAAGGATTCCACGATGGGCATTGTCGAATGGGGCTTCCTCGGCAGTGGCATGGCGACGGTGACGCAGGTTCCGTATGACAGTGTCGCGGTCAAGCTCCCGGCAAAAATCGAAGCGGAAAAGTTTGACCTCGGCGGTCGCAGAGCTTACAGCGATGACGATGCCGCGAACCAAGGCGATGCGGAGTTCCGCACGGAAGATGGTGTTGACATTGTGCTTGGCGGTACGGGCATGGCGATTGGCTACACGAACGCTGGCGAATGGATGGAATACACCGTCGAAGTGCCGGAAGATGGCGATTATCCGATTGTCGCTTACGCCTCGTCGGGTGCCGAAAATTCTGGCTTCTGCTTCTCTGTTGACGGCAAGGCCGTGGGCGATACCGTCAAGGTGACAAAGACTGGCGACGACTGGAGCGTCTATAAGGAATTTGAAGCCGGTACGGCTAAACTTACCAAGGGCACGCACAAAATCCGCTTGACGATCACTGGAAACAACGTAAATGTCGATTGGTTCTCGGTCGGGAAGGTTGAAAAGCAGCCGGAAGTGCAGGAACCTGATGGTATTGCTCTGCACTCGAAATTCAATGTCAATTCAGTTACCTCTTATCGCGTGTTCAATGTCTCTGGCAAGCAAGTCGGGACGGTGAATTTGAGAGGCAAGACTCCGGCAACAGCTCTCGCCGAAGCGGGGTTCACGCAAGGCGTTTACATGCTCAAGAGTTTTGACGGACGTAAAAAGTTTATGGTATCTTCCGCAAGGTAGAGAAAAAAAGTTCCTCCTAAACCACACACCCTAATGACGCTGAAAGGCGTTGTTACGCCTCGGGACGAATGCCCCGAGGTGTTTCTGTATTTTTCGTCATTTCCGCGAAGGCGGAAATCTCTCGCCTTACGCAACTGTGTGCTAAAAAAATCTTGTATTGCAAAAAGCGTTGGCCACAACCTGCCAAGGCGAGTGCTGCGGCCATGCTTGCATGGTCATGGTTGAGCCGTAAGGTTGGCGCTTGCGCCAGGAAAGGGTGGGTGCAGGGAGGGGCCCGTGCGGCCTTCGCAACACCGAGCTGAAGCCCCTCCCTCAAGAACTTTTCTTAAAAAATCAATGAAACGGCGTTGCCGTTTCATTACCAAACTGTCAACGGAAAATTTTCCCATTTGCGCGAGAACTCTACAGCAGGGGTATAAATTTACATTGAATCCTCGTGCAATGAGTTCAAAATGAAATGGGAGATATAAAATGAGGTTTATGGGTGATGTTTTTAAAGTTGCTGCATTCGGAATGGCTTTTGCAATACCGTCTGTGGCTGCTACTGTGAACGTGGATGTGACCGAAGAACATCAGGTTATCCGCGGTTTCGGCGGCATGGTGCATAATACGTGGCAAAGCGGCAACGGGCTTTCCGATGCCGATGCAAAAATTGCTTTTGGAACAGGCGAGGGGACAATCGGTCTCAACACGCTCCGCATTCCGGTGAACAAGAATTCCAATGATTTCAGCAAAGAATTGAATGCGGCAAAATCTGCAAAAAAGTATGCTGGCGATGACTTTATTCTCTATGCGACTCCGTGGGATTCTCCGTATGCAGGCGGTAACACTCACATTAATTCGGGCAATTACCAAAAATACACGGATCACTTGAACAACTTCGCCGAATACATGAAGAACCAAGGCGTTCCCTTGTACGCTATCAGCTTCCAGAACGAACCGGACTGGTGCGGCGAATGGACCTGCTGGAGTGCCGACGAAATTTACAATTACTCCAAGAACTATGCCGACCAGCTCCGCAAACACGGCACCAAGGTCATCTCGGCTGAATCCTTCCGCTACGACAAGAACCTTTACAACAAAGTCTTGAATGACGCGAACGTCCTCAAGAACTGGGATATTCTCGGTGCGCACTTCTATGCGAGCGACAGGACCACTCAAGATAATTTCTTCCAGTACAGCCTTGCGGACCAGAAAAACGTGGAACGTTGGATGACGGAACACTATACCGAAAGTCAGGGCAGCGGCAATGACTGGCGTGTTATCCGCAATACGGGCGACCAGGCGAATGCCAACAAGCGCGATACCGTGAACGCGATGGACTTGGCTTACGAGCTTTTCCGTGGCCTTGCCCTCGGCAACTTTAGCCAATACACTTGGTGGTACATCCGCCGCTGCTACGGCCTTATTATGGAAAGGGATTTTGGCAACAAGCTCTCGGTTCCGCAGGGTGAAATCGGCAAGATTTCTAAGCGCGGTTATGTGATGAGCCAATATGCTCGCTTTATCCGTCCGGGTGCTGTTCGCGTGGGTGCAACAGCCAAGCCCGAAACGAACCTCTTTGCGAGCGCCTACAAGAGCAAAGACGGCGATAGCGTGATTGTGGTGCTTGTAAACCGTGATTACAAAAACGATAAGACTGTAACGATCAAGGTGCAGGGAGCCGATGTTCAGTCTTTCCACATGTACACCACCAGTGAAACAAAGAACGCCAAGGACGAAGGCGAAGTCGAAGTCAAGAATGGCGAAGTGACAATCAAGATGGAATCTGGCGGCAATACTTACAAGGATTGTATCGTGACGCTCGTGGGTGTCGGTACGCCGTCTGAACCGACTCCACGTGAACCATTTGGCGGCAAGGCTGTGGAAATTCCGGGCAAGATCGAAGCCGAAAACTTCGACGTTCCGGGAACGGGCAAAGCAAACAAGTCCTACAACGAAAATGATTCCGATGACCACGGTGCCGAAAGCAATGGCGGCAAGAGCTATCGCGAAGGCACGGGTGTTGATATTTACAAGAAGGCTACTGGCTACGTTGTCGGCTACAACGAAGAAGGCGAATGGCTTGAATATTCCGTGAACGTGAAGGAAGCGGGCGATTACACCATGTTTGCCTCGATCGCCACGGAAAATTCGACGGCTGGTTTCTCGCTTTCTTTGGACGGTGACGTGCTTGCCGAAAATGTCGCTGTTTCGGGCTCTAGCTTTGATGAATTTACCAAGGTCAAGGCCAATGTGACGCTCCCGGCGGGCGAACATATCCTCCGCATGGCGGTGACTGGTTCTTGGTTCGATATCGACTATCTGAACTTTGCGAAGGGCAAGGATGCCAAAGACCCCGATGAAGAGCCTATCTCGATTGCGGATGCACGTTTGCGCATGCCGACCGAAGCCGAAAATTATCGCGTGTTTGATGCAAATGGCATGCTGGTGGGCAAGTTCATGGCGACGAGTTCTGATGTGGCTCGCCAGACCAAGAATGTCGTTCGTCAGGGCGGCGTCTATTTCGTCAAGTCGCTCAAGGGCGGCAAATCTTACCGAATCTCGGTGACGAAGTAATAGAGCTGTGAGCAGTGGGCGATGAGCCGTGAGTTGTGAAAACTTAGAGCTTAGAACTTAGATGGCGATGTCATGACAGAAACGTAAACGTTTTGTCGCGACTCTCGGTTTGCTCGTCATTCCTCTTCGAGGCTTGACTGCTGCGGTTGTCAAATGCGTGAACAAGTTC
>CAMZGI010000237.1 GCA_947306305.1 uncultured Fibrobacter sp. | reverse complement strand
TTTCGAGCGGGAAAAGGGTCTCGAACCCTCGACATCGACCTTGGGAAGGTCGCGCTCTACCAACTGAGCTACTCCCGCATTGGTAGCCTTAATTTAGTAAAATTAGTGTGCTTGTAAAGGGATTGCTCCTTTTTTTTCTATCATTGGAGCATGCAAAATCTTAAGTTTAAATCGGTTTGCGGGGCTTTTGCGGTCCTCTTTTGTCTTGGATGCTTGAATGCGAATGCCGAAGAACGCTCCATGTGGCAGCGTTTTGCAAATTTCTTTACGCCGAGCGGGTCAGTCAAAGGCGAAGGTCCTGTATTTGACGAACTCAAGGGCGTGGAATCGCAGATTGATAAGATTGAGGTGCAATACACTAGGGAACGCCGTGCTGGCAATAAAACGCGCTACCGCAAGCAGTTGGATAGTTTGCGCAACGTCCGCGATTCCCTGATTACGGTGATTGAAAAGATGTCGTCTTCGTCGGTGGTTGCCGCTGTTAGCTCGTCGGCTGCTAAGACGAATGCTGTGCAGTCCAGCTCTAGTGCAGTTCTTTCAAGTGCGTCGCAGCCGAGTTCTGCTGTTGTAGCTCAGGTTCCCGCGACGGTGGCCCTTCCGGTTAGCAGCTCTGCCAATGCCGCTTGCATTCACGATACGGTTTTTGTCCATGATACGCTTGTCGTGCGAGACACGGTCGTGATTCACGATACTTTATACGTTGTTCTCGCCAATAAGCCCGAACCCGCTGCCTCAAAAGAAAATAAGAAAGGGGCCGAAGCCCCTGCAAAGTAACTATTCTTCTTTAATCGTATATCCCGAGCGGAAATTCTCAATCAAGCAACTGCTGATGCTCACGCTCGTGTCGTATTCAGGAATGTCTTCTCGTTTGACCCAAGTGGCGCAAGCGAGTTCCGCTTCTTGCATGTGGATGGTCGGGTCGCCGTCGAGTTCGGCGGTGTAGCCCGAAATTAGCGATTCCGAGAACGGCCACGGCTGACTGCCAAAGTATTTAATGTTCTTGACGTGGATTCCCGCTTCTTCCATGGCTTCGCGCTTAACGGCTTGCTCCATCGATTCGCCAATTTCTACGAATCCCGAAATTAGGAACATACGCGTTTTGTCGGGGTTGTCCAAGTTGCGGGCCATCAAAAGTTCATTGCCGTTGCGAATTGCGACGATGACGACCGGCGAAATTTTTGGATAGACGGTGTTTTTGCAGCTGGGGCAGACCATGGCACGTTCTTTTGATCCGCGCTTCATGAGGCATCCGCATTTACCGCAGAATTTGTTCAAGCTTTCCCACTTGGCGATGTGTGCTGCAGTGGCGCCGCCGAGACGTTCCAAGTGATTCGCGAGCGTGCGGAAAGTACGGTTGCCACGGAACTCGTATTCGTCCGAAAATTCAGGCAGGTTTGTATTGCACAAGAAGTACGCAGCATTGTCGATGCTGATCAAGTAATGGCATTCGCATTGCGGAAAATCGCTCACTTGCGGGATTTCGTAGTTGTCGCCGTTCTTTTTAAAGAGCGTTTGCTCGCCGTTGAAAATAATCAAGTAGTCGGTCGGCTTCGGGTCAATCGTCTTAAATTCGTTATCTAACTTGTGCGGTGCAATTTCGTGAATCATAGGGTAGTTCTTCGTTATAAGTTGTTATTTATTAGTCATTGGTTGTTCGTTATGGTGGCCAGATGGCGGATCAAGCCCGCCATGACGTCGCCATCTACTTCTTCTTGAAAAATTTTTTAGCAGTTGAAACGCCTACAAACGAGAACAAAATTCGTCCAATCATCTGGGGCGTGCTTGTAACCTGCGGGTAAATGTTGCGGGCGTTGCGGACTATCCACACAAGCCAAAGCGGCGATAAAAACGCATGGCTAAAACGCAAGTCGAGGAACTGAATGAATTTATTCAAGAATTGACGACTCTCGTTGGGGAGCTTTTCATAGAGGCTCGAATTGCGTACAGCTTTTGCCCACTGCAAATTCGTCTGGAGTTTTTCGCTCCAAGTCTTGTTGCCTTCGCCAATGGCGTTGCTTTCGTGAATGCGGTAGTAAATGACCTTGTCCGCAATTGACGCATAACCGTTTTCGGCGGTGGCACAAAGCGTAATCCACTGATCGTGAACGGGTACATCTTGCGGAATCGGAAGTGCAGTGCGGAGCAGCCCTGCCTTGAAAGCGACCATGCAGCCGGTTACGTTTGTGTAGCCGGTGAGGAGTGCTCGTTGGCTCAGGTGCTCGACGATACCCGCCTTTTTCCGCCAAGACTTTTCGACGATTTCATCTTCGCCGTTGATAATTTCGGCATCGCCAAAAATCATGGAGCGATTACCAATCTTTTGACTCATGACTTTTAGCTTGTTTGTAAACCAAATGTCATCTTGGTCCGCGAGGAAAATCAAATCGTCATCATCGAGCTGAGTGGCGGCTTTCTCTAACGCGGTAGAAAATGCGGCTCGGTGCCCTCTGTTTTTCTCGAATCGCGTAATTTGGAGCGGGAGCTTGCCTTTGTAGTTTTCGAGAATCTCGCAAGTGCTGTCCTTGGAGCCGTCATCGACTGCGATAATAATGTCGGCAGGCTTCGTCTGCTGAACGAGCGAATCCAGCATTTCGCTGAGGTATTTTTCGCCGTTATAGGTCGCAAGCGTAATGCAAAGTTTCATGCTCAGCGCCAAAGGATGTGCCACGCGAGGTAAGCGCGGTATGAAATTCTAAAGTAAAGGCTGTTCGTGCTCTTGCCGCCCGTGAACGAAACTGTATTTTCGTGACGGCGGTATAGCTGCAAAACTTCGTCTTGGTAGCCGCACTTGAAATGCTTTTGTGCGTAATACGAAACCCACAAATCATGCGCGACGACTTTCGGCGGGAACGGCATGCAGGCGTCTTTCACCTGCTTGGTAAAGCACATGCAAGCTCCGAGCCAGCAATTGTTGATGATGTTTCGCAAGAGCGATTTTTTCATCGGCCACTTTTCGTCGTAATGGCGTTCCTTGATCACATTCAAGTTGGCGTCAACGAGCGAGCAGTTGCAAAGCACGGTATCGTAGCCGCCGTCCTTGAGGAACTTTTCCATTTTGTCGAGCTTACCCGGCAACCACACGTCATCTTGGTCGGCGAAGTAGATGATATCGCCCGAGGCTTGACGCATGGCGTTTTCAAAATTGTGCGCCACGCCGTGGTTTTCGTTGTGGAAAATCTTGATGCGCGGATCGTTGTAGCTCTCGACGATTTTCAAGGTCTCGTCTTTCGAGGCGTCATCGGATATAATCAATTCGTCATCGTCGCGAAGCTGCGGGATGATGCTATCCAACTGTTCCTTGATGTACTTGGCTCCGTTGTAGGTCGCCATGCAAATGCTTCTCATACCTAGAACCAACTATACAAAATTTTGTACATCAAGAACTTTAAATACGACAAACCGAAATCTTTGTGGAGCAGTTTTGCGACTTGGAAGAACTGCTTTTGGCCTGCGCGGGCTAAAGCGCGTGCGAAAAAGCCCTTGGAGGCCTGTTCGGCACCCAGCGTATTGCTGGTATGCTGGCGGTAAAGAATCGTCGCTTCGTCGAGAATCGAGATTTGGCCGCCCTTGAAATGGACGCAAAGGGCAACCCATTCGTCGTGCATGGTGGCGCGGGGCGACATCGGGAGCGAGGCTTCCTTGGCGGCGCGGTTGAACATCATCGTGCAACCGGTAACCACATGGCGCACGCAAATTAATTCCGGGTGCTTGCGGAAAACATCAATTTTCAAATCGGCGTTGAACGAAATTTTGAGCGGCTGCAAATTTTCATCGACAACTTTCAAGTCCGTCGCGACAAGAACCGGCACGGTTCCCACAGCGTTTGCAGTCCCGGCGGCATTTCTCGCGGTTTCTCTTTGCGAAGTCGCGGATCGCTCAATTTCTTTCATTCTCGCAAAAGTCAATTCCACTTTATTCGGCAACCAAATATCGTCCTGGTCGCAGAACATGTAGTAGTCGGAATCGACTTCTTGCAATAAAGTCATAAAGGACTTTGCGGCTCCCTTATGCTTTTGCGAATCTTCAAGGACCGTGATGCGGCACGGAAACTTTTGGCGGTATTCCTCGACGATTTTGAGCGTGTCGTCTTTGGATCCGTCGTCGCGGATGTACAAATGAAATTGGTCACAAGACTGCTGGAACAGAGAATCAAGCTGTTCTCTGATGTACTTCGCCCCATTGTAGGTGGCTAGCAAAATCGCAATCTTGTGGTTGTTTTGTTCCATTGCTTTTGTTCGGTTCTTTTTTAAAAGGTGACCCCGGCACGGTGGCCGGGGTGACATTTTTGACGAATCAATTACTAGTAACTATTAACTAGTATCTAGTAGCTCATTACTCCAAGTACGTGTATCCGTAAAGGCCGGAGCGATAGATGTTCAGGAATTCCTTGCCTTCCTGAAGCGTAATCTTTCCTTCCTTCACAGAGCGCGTGACC
>CAMZGI010000236.1 GCA_947306305.1 uncultured Fibrobacter sp. | reverse complement strand
CTCACCCGTGCTGCTGTTCAAGGCGACCTCGGCACGCTCGTGCATTGCTAATTAGGTGTTAGGGTGTAGGTATTAGGTTTTAGACTTATGCCTACATCTCGCGCTAAAATGGCTGCGTCATCCTGAGCGGAGCCTGTAAAGGCGAAGTCACTAGCACCTAACTATAAGTTTATTAATTGTGCTGGCCCCTGTGGGGGAAGGTTCTAGTCGAATTCTGTATTTATACGGGACCCTCGCTTAGTGCGAGGGACTTTTTAATTCCTTTCCGTTTCCGCAAATTCTTTCAACTTCAGCTCGTTAATCATCGTTTCCAAGTTGCTGCTTGCCCCTTCGCCGCTCAATTCATTTCCGAGGCTGGGATTGCTGCATATTCCTTCGGCAACCTTCTTTTGGTATTCCGCTTCGGCTTGGGCCCACTTGGCGATAATGCTTTTCATGACTTTCTCGGTTTCTTCATTTCGTTTATCGAGTATGATTCTCATGTAATTGCCGAATCTGCGGCTCCTAATGCCGTGAATTTGTTCTTTGCATTTGGAGCATACCGCGGTTGCGACGGAGCCGCCCGAAAGCGGGGAGCCTGAAAAATAATGGATGACAGCCGTGCCGCCGCACTTGCATTCGATTTTAAATTGATCGGTGTCCCAGATTTCGAGGAGCGTGGAAAGCTTGAATCCGATGTCCAAAGGGGAGCCTGCAAAATACAAATGCCTTGAGGTGGAGATGGGACCGATGTAGCATCCGCCGCCTTTGATGGCATAGTGGACGTCGATGTTTGCGTAACGTGGTGTCGCGAGAATTTCGTCTTTGTGCCTTAAAATCAGGTCGAGATTGTCGAACAGCAATTTCTTTTTGCGTTCATAGCGCTTTTCTTGAAGCCTTTCGATTTCTTCTAGTTCCTTTGCGTTTTGCTGCGTGTCGTCGCTGGTCAACATCAAGCCGGCGGCCTGACGCTTGCACATAGTGGCGAACGATTTTGGCTGAATGTTTGGCTTTTTGAAGTATTCGCTAATTGTTTTTTGGTCGTCGAAAATGATAGCCATGGAAAATCTCCTGTTATTGGCTGTTATATTATTGCTTTTTATGCATAAATGTAAATATATGCATAAATCTAAAACGCAATATACAAATCCGATGTGACAAATGTTGTCATATTGAAAAATTTTTTGCTTTTTACAAAAAATCTGTTCAGGACGATAATTAAATAGGAATTCAGAAATCGAGGGTATTTTTATGGAAATTCACGCAAGATTCCCGTCTTATGCGATCATCACCGCCCCTAATGGCGATAAATCGGCTTCGAAAAAGGCCGAAACTAGTGCTACTGAACTTGCAGTTCTCTTTGAAAATGGAAGATATCCCTTCAAAAAGGTGCAGAAAATTTATGGGAACGGTGCGGATTGTGGGGTGCAAGCCTTTGTGCTTGGCGGAATTTCTATGAATTCTATCAGGAATATTGCAAAATTTTATGGATTGCAGACCTTAATTTTTGTCACTCGCGAAAGCCCCAATGTGCTCCGCTATCAATTTTTTGATATGAATAACGCTGGGGATTTCGTTGAAATGGGCGACGCGCCTGCAATTGACCAGATGCCCGTTGAAAAGGCAATTCGAGAACTCGATTCGTTTCTTGATCGCGTGGTGCTTCCGAAACAGGGACAATACGGAAAGCTCTTTGAGGGCCTTACGGGCGGCCCCAAGATTCCCAAATACTACTGGCAATGCCGTTGCACAGGAATGGCTGGGGCTCAATACGATTCCGATGGAGTTGTTTGCGGATAGGGGGATTATCCCAATGCCAATTTCGCGGCTTCGGTCGCGTGGATGATGGTCGTGTCGTAAGTGGGGAGAACGCTATCCTTCGCGCTGATGAGCATGCCGATTTCGGTGCATCCGAGAATCACGCCTTCGGCACCGCGATTCTTCATTTCTGCAATGATTCTATGGTATTCCTTGCGGGAAGAATCGAGAACTTTCCCGAGGCAGAGCTCATTGAAAATCACATCGTTTACGAGTTCGATGTCTTGGGCGTCAGGAGTCATGACTTCGAGGCCTGCGGCTGTGAGGCGGTCTTTGATGAAGTCTTGCGTCATCGTGAATTTGGTGCCGAGCAGTGCGACCTTTTTGATGTTGTCTCGCTTGATGCAGTTGGCGGTTGCATCGGCAATGTGGAGAATCGGGATGCGGATTTCACGCTCGATTTGCGGGACGAGCTTGTGCATGGTGTTGGTGGCGATGACGATAAAGTCGGCTCCGGCACCTTCGAGGCGTTTTGCGGCATCCGAAAGAATTTTGGCATTTCCGTCCCAGTTGCCGCTCGACATGTTCGCTTCGAGTTCGGCAAAATCGACATTGTACATCATGATTTTTGCACTGTGGAATCCGCCGAGGACTTTTGCAATTTCTTTGTTTAGAATTTCGTAATAGGTGATGGTGCTTTCCCAGCTCATTCCACCGATAAGTCCGATTGTTTTCATTTTCTATTCCAATTATTTTGACTTCAAATTATTGAGTGCTTGGTCGTTGTGGCAAGTGATCATGCTGAGCGTTTGGCAATGTTCCACTTCGCTGCATTCACCGCAGGTGGCAAAGCCTTTGCCTTGAGCACATTTGCGGATTGGGCAGAGCGATTGGCAGAACGGCGTTTTAGGGCCTTCGATGCGGCAACCGGTGCAGTTGATCATTGGCGGCGTGATTTCTACTTTGTTGAGTTCCGACCATTCCTTGGCGACTTTTGCACGTAGCGCGTCATCGTTGTTGATGGTGGCGAGGCGGGCTTCGCACTTTTCGCAGTCGAGTCCACAGCAAGCGATATATTGATTCATGTTAAATCTCCATACGGTTTGTCGTCCAGTGGGCGTGTGCAGCCCCATTCTTTGGCGAAGCGGTCGAAGTTCCTTTTGACGATACGGTAAATGACGAGATTGAATAGCGAGCGACCTAGCCAAGGATTCTGTTCGGAGCCCGTAAACTTTTGGGCATCAGTCGTCAAGAAGTTTCCGTTATGGGCAAATGACAGCCCCATTGTCGCGTATGCAGCCAGCATCTTGTCGGTCATTTTTTTGATGTAGCTGTTGTCCCGCATGCGCAGCATAAAGCTGCCGCCTTTCACGAGTGTTCCGCCATAGGTGCAGCCCAGTTGTGGCGCTAGCGTTTTCAAGAATTTTTCGCCGAGTCGAAGTTGGTGGCCTTCGTCAAATCCGCTGTGAAGGATGAACGAAAGTTTTGCAGGTTGCTTGCGTTCTGTGGGGAGCGCGCTCAAGAATTCAAGCAGCAAGCTCGGCAGGCATTCCACAAAGAGCGGCAACGCGATGATGATGTTGTCGTTCGTCATGAACGCTTCACGTGCTTCGTCCCATTCCGTGCGGTTGGAGAGCGAATAAAGCTTGTGCGTGATTCCGGCTGCTTCAAGCCCTTCGGCGAATGTTTGAATAATCTTGTTCGTATTGCTGTTCTTTTTGACGCGCGGACTCCCGTTAAGGATGATGACGTGTTCAATTTTTTCGGGGGAGTCGGTGCATGTTTCTGCGATTTCCGCTGCATCCGCCGCATTTTCGACGATGTTTTCGTTGGCTTCGGCTGGCGAGGCACCCTCTTGGTGTGCGTCCAGAGCAAGGACACCCAGCGAATGACCGCCTAAATTCATGGCGACTCGCATGCTCCATTCTTCGAGCAGTTCCTTGTTGCCGTTGCCCTTGTAAATAACACCGAAGTTTAGGGGATGGTAACGCAGTTGGTGGCGTTCCCAGCCATCGCGGATTTCGATGTACATGTTCAGCATCGGAACGATGCGATCCAAGGCTCGCTTGCCGCGATAATCTAAAAATCCAAATTTCGTATCCGCGACAACCCAAAGGCCATCGGATGCGACCAATTTTTTGAGGATAATTTCGTAATCGTCCTTGATAGCGCAAACGCCCGGCGTTTTTAGCCAGCACATATTGCAGCCCACGCAATGCATGATTTTCATTTCAGCGGTATTGACGATTTCGACTTCGGAATCTTTTGTAGCCAACAATTCCTTAATCAGCTCAGCGACCTCGCCAGATTCCAATGTATTCAATACTAAAGTCATTTTTTCTCCGTTGTCATTCCTGTGGGAATCTCTTTTTTCATATAACACCTAAGGTCGTGAAAAGTGTCACCATTATCTAAAATAGATGTCCGCCGGAGACTTTATCTTTCGGCAACGGGACGAAACGCCTTGTACTGAAGGTTCAAAAGCTCCGAAATAATTACCGCTTCTTAAATACGACGATTTCAGCGTCGGCGCCGTTCTTGCCGTATTCGCTTACGAGAATGTAGTGCTCGTCGCAGGCGATTCCGAAACAGCGACCTTCGCAACCGATTTTTTCGACTTGATTTCCCCAGTAGCTGGCATTATCGTCCAGGAGCTTGATGCTGTTACCATTGATGCGGTATTCCTGATTGATAAACGAGCCCTGCAA
>CAMZGI010000235.1 GCA_947306305.1 uncultured Fibrobacter sp. | reverse complement strand
GACTTTACCGAAGGCCGCGTGATTGCTTGGTTCCAGCCGCATGGCTTTGGCCCGACGCGATTCTTGCGCAAGGACTTGGTCGATTTTATCGCCAAGACACTCCGTCCGATGGATGCCGATTTTGATCGCCAAAACGATGTAATGTTCTTCAGCGAAATCTATTATGCTGGCGGAACGGTGACGCGTGACATTAGCGCGGGCGACCTCGCGGACGACTTGATTCTCAAAGGCTGCGAAGCGATTTACATCGAAAACCGCGACGAATGCGCGAAGAAAATGCTCGAATACGCCGAACCGGGCGACACGATTTTGCTGATGGGTGCACGTGATCCGAGCTTGCAAGACTTCGCACGTTCTGTGAAGAAATTGCTAGAGGAACGTTAACGTTGACCCCGGAACAAGTCCAGGGTGACTGTATGGTAAGGGCTTGATTATGACGAAGAAAACAGTTCTCAAATCCGCCTTCTTTGAAGGCTCGAAGCGTGACATTTTGATTGTCGATAACCGCTTTGAAAAAGTTCATACTGCACTTGAACCTGCTGATTACCAAGATGCAGAAATCGTCGATTGCTCGAACTTTGCAATCATGCCTGCGTTTTACAATGGACACACGCATGCGGCGATGTCGCTTTTGCGCGGCTTTGCAGACGATATGGAACTTGGCAAGTGGCTTAACGAATACATTTGGCCTACCGAAGCGAAGCTTACTCCAGACGATATTGAAGTCGGGAGCCGCCTTGCGATTCTCGAAATGATCAAGTCGGGAACAGTCTTTTTTACGGACATGTACTGGCACCGCGAAAGGACTATAAAGGTCGTCGAAGAAATGGGCATCCGTGCGGCGATTGGCGTGACATTTGCAGAACCACTGATGTCGCCCGAAGCGTGGGCGGCGAATGTCGATTTTTTGAAGAATCACACGGGCGAATCGGAACGTGTGCAGCTCGTGGTGATGCCGCATGCCATTTATACGGTGGGCGAAGAAAAGACGGCGGAACTGATTGAACTTGCTCATGCCGAACATTACAAGATTCATACTCATTTGTCCGAAACGCTTTTTGAAATCAAGACTTGCAACGAAAAATATGGTTGTACTCCGGTGGAATTTTGGAAGCGTCTAGGCGGCTTGAACTCGAATTTCTCGGCGGCTCATTGCGTGCATTTTTCAGCTTCCGACCGCAAAATTTTTGCCGAGTCTGGGGCTACGGCTATCTTAAATCCCTGTTCTAATTTGAAGCTTAGTAGCGGGATGCCGCAAGTGGCTGAAATGCTCAAGGACGGCTTGAAACTTGGGCTTGGGACGGATGGTGATTCGTCAAACAACAACTTAGACATGCAAGAAGAGATGAAGGCAATAGCGCTTTTGGCTAAGTATTTGGGAACGGCTGAAACGCTCCCGGCTGAAGAAGCTTTGAAAATGGCGACTTGCAATGTCGCGAATTTCTTTGGAATCAATGCTGGCAAAATTGAAGAAGGCTACCTTGCGGACTGCTTGCTAATTGACATGAACAATGAACGCATGGTGCCGTGCTATAACGTTTATAGCAACTGGGTTTATGCGGCAAATTCAAGTGCCATCGATTCTGTGATGTGCAACGGCAAGTTCGTGATGCGTGGCAGGCATGTCGATGGCGAAGAAGAAATTCTTCGCGAAGCTCGCGAATGCGCAGCTCGATTGTCCAAATAAATGTCCGTTGCTTCGGCTGTCTCAGCAACCTAGTCCACTCAATTACTTCGTGGACGGAAGCTTGGCGCTTGTGTCCTTGGACGAAACGGATATGCCTTCGTCGATGGTATTGATGATAGCGTCTTTCGCTTTTTCTGCGGTCTTGCTGACTTCTTCGGCGGCTTTTGTCACCGCTTCTTTTGCAGATTCCTTGGTAGAATCGGCTGCCTGCTTGACAGTGTCATTAGCTTTATCGACTGCGGAATCTGTAATAGCCTTAGTTAGTTCGCTTGCTTTGTCCTTAGCCATTTTGCGCAAGTTCACTTCGTCAGAAGAAATGCCCATCGCTTCGAGCGAAGACTTGTAGAAGTTGTATGCAGCAGCGTCGTTGCGGACGTTCTTGAGGTTCCCTTCGACGGGGAGCAGGTGCATGATGGAGAGGAACACGAAGCAAAATACGGCAGCCTTGAGAAGTCCAAATGTCAACCCTAAGATGCGGTTGGCCTTGCCAACGACGGTGCTCGTAATCGTTTCGCCAACGATGTGTCCAATTAGCGAGAACAGCAGGAAGGGGACTAAAAAGCCTACGCAACAGCAAATGAGGTGTGCGGCGAAGTCGCCAAATGCAAAGTTCCTCACGACGTAGTCGCCGAAAACGTCTTGGGCAAAATATGCCCCAAGAATGGCCGTAACCCATGCGCAAAGCCTAAAAACACTGCTTAATAGTCCGCGCCATAAGCCTATGCCGCCGAATATAAGCAAGCAAGCGATGCATGCGATGTCTATCCAATTCATTGGACTAATCCTCTAGGTCGCAAACTGGATGGCTATAAAAGCCGCCGATGCGACTAAAACTCCTAGTATGAATCCCATTCCGTATTTAAATGTAGTTTTTTGCGGCTTGGGCGAGATGATCGATGCTATCGGTTGGTCCTCGTTTACCGTATCTGCCCATTCTGCGATGTAGGGAGTCATGTCGCGGGGGTATTCCCGCATGAGGTCGGCTAGCTCGTTGGCCGCGTCGCATGCCGACGAGGGGCGTTTGCTTGCCCGTTTGTTGAGGAGTTTCAAGACGAATTTGCGGAGCGCCCTTGGCACGTCGTTTGGGAACACTTCGAGCTTGAACTTCATTTTGAGGATGTTTTCGCGGGTTTCTTCAAAATCCTTGCCGCGGAAGAGGTTTTCGCCGATGAGCATTTCGCTTGCGATGATGCCTACGCTAAAGAGGTCGCTTGCGTAATTGACCTTTTCGCCCATGATTTGCTCGGGGCTCATGTATGCCGCGGTGCCGATGATGCAGCCCGTCTGCGTGAGTTCCTTGCCGATTTCGAGCGGGGTGTCCGTGTGCGCGATGCCAAAGTCCAAGAGGCGGACGCGTCCGTCCTTGTCAATCATCATGTTCGCGGGTTTGAGGTCGCGGTGGGTCACTCCGTTGCGGTGAGCGTGGCTTAGCGCGCTTAACAGTTCATAGAGTATGGTCTCGACGACCCAGACGGGCGGTCGCTTGTTCCGCAACAGCAAATCTTTGAGGCTAGAACCTTGAACGTACTCCATCGACATCGTGTAGTTGCCGTCGCTGTCTTTCCAGAGGGCGTAGGGCTGGATGATGCTCGGATGGTTCAGGTGGGCGAGGATGCTCCCTTCTTGCAGGAACCTCTTGATATAAAGTTCCTGGTTGTTCAAATTGGAATGGAGCCTTTTAGCAACCACGAGGCGGTCGAGGGACGGGTCTCTGCAAAGCCACAAACTGCCCATGGCTCCGCTGTTCAGAGCTTGTATGGGCTTGTATCCGCCGATTTTGGACGGGAGCTGATCTTTAACCTTTTTCCTCGACTGTGTTGCCTTGACTTCTTCCATGCTGCACTATATAGTAAATTATTTCTTGTCGCTTAGATAAATGCTCTGGTGTTTGGTCTTCGGGTCTTGATTGGGGTAATCGAGAATGTAATGGAGACCGCGAGATTCCTTGCGGCGAAGTGCCGCGATGAGAATCATCTTTGAAACTTGGAGAGCGTTCAAGAATTCGAGGAAGTGCAAGTTTTCGGTTTCTTTGTTCTTAATCGCCATGGCGACGTCGGCTTCGAGGCTTTCAATCACCTTGAGACCTTGGTTGAGCCCAGCAACTGTGCGGACAATGCCGCAGTGCGTCCACATCATGTCTTGGAGAGCTTTCTTGCGCTTTCTCCAGAAAGCGGCCTTCGCGAAGCTGACCGTTTCTTTCTTGGTGGACTTGCTTGTGTTGAACTTTTCTTTGGTGAGTCCGCTCTTTTCGATGTCATCGACAGCGCGGATGGCGAACACGACGCTTTCCAAAAGCGAATTCGAAGCGAGGCGGTTTGCTCCGTGAACGCCCGTTGCGGCAACTTCGCCGCAGGCGTAAAGCCCCTTGATTTCGGTGCGGGACCACGTATCAACAAGAACTCCGCCGCACATGTAGTGGGCAGCCGGCACAACCGGAATCCATTCCTTGGTGATGTCGATGCCTGCGTCCAGGCATTTAGAATAAATGTGCGGGAAGTGGCTCTTGATGTCCTTTGGGGTGCGGCCCGAAAGGTCGATGTACATGTGGTCTTTGCCGAGGCGTTGCATTTCGCTGTGGATGGCGCGAGCCACGATGTCGCGGGGGGCGAGGGAGTGCAGCGGATGCACTTGGTTCATGAATTCTTCGCCCTTGTCGTTCTTTAAGATGCCGCCAAAGCCGCGAACCGCTTCGGAGATGAGGAACGGCTTTTTGAACTTGGGCGCGTACAAACTTGTGGGGTGGAACTGCATGAATTCGATGTCTTG
>CAMZGI010000234.1 GCA_947306305.1 uncultured Fibrobacter sp. | reverse complement strand
GCAACAAGGAAAACGATATGCTCAAATACAAGAACTTCGGTAGGAAGTCCTTGGTTGAACTTAACGAGGTGTTGACGTCGATGGGCCTTTCGTTTGGCATGGACGTCGATGATTACTTGAAGGATTAAACATGAGACACGGTGTAAAAAACAAGAAACTGGGCGTTAACGCCCAACACAAGCGTGCCATCCTCCGCGCCCTCACCACTTCCATCATCGGTAAGGGCATGGAAACGGAACAGAACAAGCGCTATGTGCGTACGACCCTCCACAAGGCAAAGCTTGTGCGCAGCTGCGTCGAACGCATGATTACCTATGCAAAGAAGGGCGACCTTTCTGCACGTCGTGAAGCTGCTCGCTTCTTGATGGACCCGAAGGTTCTCCAGGATTTGTTCAACACGATCGGCCCGCGTTATGCCAACCGTCAGGGTGGCTATACCCGCATCCTCAAGCTCGGCCCGAACCGCGCTGGTGACGCCGCTGAAATGGCTTTGATCGGTCTCGTCGAAGACGAAATCGTTGCCAAGGCTAAGAAGGCTGCTGAACCTGCCAAGGCTGATGCCGCTGTCGATATGGTCGAAGGCGAAGGCAAGTCCGCTAACTAACGGAAACCCGCTTTTAAAAAGGGACATGGTTTTTATACCGTGTCCCTTTTTTGCGTTTTACCCGTACTCACTCCTCACCGCTCATAGCTTTAAATTCCATGTCCTAACAAATTTTATACAAACAAGTCTCGCTACTTTTTGTATTATTATACGACCTAGTTGTACTTTTTTATTGCAGAATAAAATATGCGTTCTTTTTTTGTCTGTATCCTCTTGGCATGTTTGGGTGTGTTTGCGTCGGAATCCATATTTGGCAGTGCTGCGAAAAGCGTAGTCGTTGGCGACGGTGTTTCTACGCGCGGGACGGCATCGCTTACGCCGATGTACGCCGAAATGGCGGTGGATTCCAATTACGTGCTCGGTCCAGGCGACTTCTTGGACTTGATGCTCGAAGACAAGTACCTTTCAATCCAGATTTACCCGGATGGCAGCGTGGCTATCGAAGAGTGCGGCGCGGTCAATGTGGGCGGCAAGACGTTTGGCGAAGCCCAGCGGCTCATTTTGGATTTGGTTTCCAAGAAATACAAGCGTGAGCTCTGCTTTGTGCAGCTGGCGGCTCTCAAGAAATTCCGCGTGAACGCGATGGGCGCCGTGGGCATGGTCGGTCAGCATATTGTCGATCCGCAGACGAGGCTTAGTTTGTTCATCCGCGCGATTGGGAATCCGCTTTCGAACGCGAACACGGAAGACGTGCAGGTGATTCGCGGCAAGGACACGATTCACGTGAACTACACGGCGATGACCACGAACGGCGATTTTGAAAACGACGTGATGCTGGAACAGGGGGACAAGGTCTTTATCCCGTTTATCCCCATGGGCGACAATGTTTCGTTGATGTTCCCCGGATACAGGACAAGCGTCGCTTACCGTGCCGGCAGGACGCTTCAAGAATACTTTGACTTGGCGGGAGCGAACAGGATGCACAACTTTGGCTACAAGTCTGTTTGCGTGCGCGAACCGAACAAGGACCCGCGTTGGATTACGCTAGCCGAGATGAGCACGACGACGGTCGAGCCGAATACGGAAGTCGAGTTCTTTGTGCAGGAGCTTTTTGTGTATATAGGCGGAGCCGTGAACTATATCGGACGTTATGGCTACAATCCGACATGGCATGCCATTGACTACATCTCGTCGGGCGGTATCAATACGATTACGGGCTCGTGGAATCAGGTGAAGGTCTGGCGTGGAGATAAGCCGGAACCGATTACGGTCAATGTGGCGACTGACCCGATTTTGCCGGGCGACTATATCGAGATTCCCAAGAGCCATTACGAGTCGTTCAAGGACTTCACTTTGTTCATGGCTTCGCTCTTGAGCGTGATTTCTTCTGCGTTCATCATTTACGTCAACTACAAGTAGTTTATGGAAAAGCAAGAGTCTATCGGTTTTGTTGAAATCTGCTTGCGGATTTTGAATAACGACTTGAAGCATTTCAAGTTTGTCGCGACAGTTGTCCTTATCCCGACCATTGTTGCATTTATCATGGTCATGTGGGTGGTCAAGCCGAAATATGCGGCTTCTGCGATTGTCACTCCGCCGGGAAATTCGCAATCCATGGCTGGGGCGCTGAGCGGCATGCTGGGGAGCGCTTCTGGCATGACCTCGTTGCTTGGAATTTCTGAGACGAGCGAAGACGCGAACGCGGTGTGGACGATTCTCAATTCTTGGGAACTTCACGACATGGTCATTGAAAAGTTCGACCTTGCAAGGCATTACGAGTTCAAGGGAAAGTTCCATGCCGACTTGCTCAAGGAGTTCCGCAAGAACTTTGGGCTTGAGACGAACAAGGAAGACATGTTCTCCCTTTATTTCAAGGACACGGATCCGAAGCTTGCGGTCGAGGTCATCGAGTTCATGCTAGTCAAAGCGGACTCCGCGTTCAATGCGTTCAAGACGAAGCAGGCTCGCCAGTCTAGGGAATATTTCCAGTCGAGGCTCGACTCTTGCGAACATGTGCTGGATTCCTTGATTGCTTCGTTTGTCGATTTCCAGTCGGCGAACAATGTCTATGAGCCGACCGTGCAGCTTGAGGCGACTATCAAGTACTTGAGCGAGTTGCAGGCGATGAGCGAAGAAGTGGGCATCGAGATGAACTTTGAAAAGCTCGATCGCGGCGAGAACAGCAAGCGTTATCAGGAATTGGCGAAGCGTGCCAAAGGCGTGAATAATGCTCTGGGTGGAGCTCTCAAGGGCAAGCACAGCAATATCGGTCTTTTAGAACTCAAGAAGTCGCCGGAGCTTTATTCGGAATATTTGAGGCGCGAATCCGAAATCCGCATTCAGGAGACGATGTACAAGGTGCTTCGCCAGCAGAGCGAGCAGATGCGCTTGGAAGAAGCGAAGATGCTCACGAACCTGCATGTGCTTGAACCACCTTGGGAAAACGACAAGAAGATTTCTCCGAAGCGCGGGCTTATCCTTATCTTTACGGTGTTCTTTACGTTCTTCTTGGCTTCGCTTATCTGCAATTTTGTGGAATACATGCGTTACGAAGGCAAGACGAACAGCAGGACGGCTGCCGAGTGGGAATTCTTCGTCAAGAAGATTTGCTTTTGGCGCAAGTAGTTCAAGTCGGTTTTGAGGCATAAGGCATGATGGAGGCGTTCTTTGCTCATCCAGAATCGAGCGTGATGTTTACGCTTGCCGTCGTGGCCTTGGTGCTGATTTCCATTTTCAAGGAAGATTTTTTTAGGCCGTCGTCGCTGTACTTTTTGGTGCAGATGGTGATGCTTGGCGTTTCGTATTTGCAGTTCTTGCCTGTGATGTCGGACTTTAACTATTCGACGTGGCTGGTGTGGGGCGGCGGCATGTTCTGCTTTTTGGTTGGCTGCTACGTGACCGATTTTGCGTGGCGTTCGTATGGCGGGCCTCCGTTGCAGGACAAGCTTACGGTCCATGGCGAGTACAACTGGGTTTGCCATTTTTTCTTGAGCTTTTCGGCGTTCGCGTATTTTTTTGTAGGCGTGCTGGGAGTCATTTCGGTGGCGGGCAATTTGGTGCTTTTGACGGACAATCCCTCGCAGTGGCTCTCGGGCAAGGATTGCGACGTGCTCAAGTATGCGGACTTCTTTACCTCGGGCGCGATGGTTGTCGGGCTTTTTGCGGTCGCGTCGTTCAAGTCGATGAACCCGGTGCGTTGGGTGCGTTACGCTTCGCGTTTTATGGTGGTGTTCACGATTATCCTTTCGTTCATGACGTACCCGAGCCGCGGCATCAACATGCTTTGCATTGGCATGTTCATGATTTTGTTCAACTATTTGCGTGGGCGGTTCTCGTGGCGTTCGCTTGCCGTGGTGACGGTGCTCGTGGTCATCTTTTTTGTGGCGGTGGCGTCGCTTAAAGGGCAGTACGGAAACTCCGACATTACCGACAGCAAGATTGCGAAGGAAGTGGCTTTGCTCCCGTACAAATACGTGGCGAACAACTACTGGAACTTGGATTACGCGTTCAACCGCATGAGCGACATTCCCGAACATGAATGGACGTACGGCATTGATGCGTTCTTTGGCGTGACACACTTGATGCACATTGGCGATGGCATCCAGCAGAGCTTTGGGTGGGACACGCCGTTTAACGAGAGCGTGGTGAAATATACGGGGCTCAACACGATTCCTTATTTGTGGGATGCGTACAAGGACTTTGGATTGCCCGGAATATTCTTGCTGCCGTTTTTCTTTGGGGTGCTATTCACGTTCTGTTACCACAAGATGGCTGTGGCGAAAAGCCCGCTTATGCTTTTGCTGACGGCGACGTTCATGATGTGGATTATTTTGTGGAACTTTACGACCGGTTACAAGCAAAGTATGTACTGGGTGTGGATGTCGTTCTTTTTCTTTGTTTGCACTGTCAGCAGTGGCAAGCGTTCGATATTGCC
>CAMZGI010000233.1 GCA_947306305.1 uncultured Fibrobacter sp. | reverse complement strand
GACACTTTTGATTTTGGCGGAGTCACGCCTTCTGGAGCCACGACATGCCATTCATACCTGCATCGGAGAGAGGCGTACGAATAAGTCTTAAGACTATAATACTTCCATGAAACCGTGTCGTTTGGAGTTGACGGAGCCGTAATGATATAAGCAGCATCTCCTGTAGCATTGACTATGCCACCTATTGTATGCGTGAAGAATACGGCCTGAGTTCCCAATCCCTTAAAGCTCTTATATTCATTATCCATCCAGCCACCATATATCTTCGGCTCGTATCCAACATCATTCCTCCATTCCAACGGACACGCCCCCTGTGATGGACCATCATTAGTCAAACTTAAATCATGTCCGCGAGCCGCACTAAGCCTATAAAGCCTGCCATAGCGTTCGCAATTAGGAGCGTAATCATTATAGCAACAACTATTTTCGACATCGTAATTCAGGTTCTTCACCATAATGACAGTAGAATCCTTCCATTCGATATCATAGACTTGACCATCGCGTTTGTCCGTAAGCTTCAATGTTTTCAAGTCAAAGCTCATCTCTTCGTTTTCAACGAAATACGAGAACTCTCTTTTTTTCGAAGACGATGAAGCCGCTTTTGTACTCGAAGAAGATTTCTTTTGCGACGAAGAAGAATTCGACGACGATTTCTGCGAAGACGAAGACTGCTTAGAAGAGTTTTTTCCCGAAGAACTCGAAGAGGACTTTTTCTGAGAAGACGACGATTTTTTCGAAGTCGAACCAGACTTTTCATCTGAAGACTTTTCCTTTGACGAAGAATGGGAATCATCGTCAATCTGATCAGAGGCGCTAGCGCTGTCGTCCCCGCAATGGACAAGCATCATGGCTGCGAATAACAAAATCCATTTTTTCATACGTTCCCCCTAGCGAACAAAAACCTTTGACAACGACCTTGCAGATTTGAGCAAATAAACCCCGCAACGATTCACGGGGATTTTCAAAGAAGCTCCCGATGCTCGGCCCGTCCAAATAATTTTACCTTTCAAATCCACCAAAGCGAGCTTTTCGCCAGACTTCAAGCCCTCAACAAAAAGCTTTTGCGACTGGACAGTAACTTTGAGCGAATTAGCTATATTCTTTACTCGATCCAATTTTTTTTCAATAGACACGTACTTTACATCTTTTCCAGACAAAATAGGATATCCGCCGTTGACCTTTAGGGAATCGTAAGCAAACCCCTCGCCCAACTTTTTTGCAAATTCCTTCGACTTCATATATTCTTCTGAAAGGATGCATTCAGACTTTGTAGGGCCAGACAATGTCCATATATTTTCTTTTTCACAATAGCTAAGGGCTTTATCATATGCAGGCTTGCTTCCGCCTTGACCTTCGACCACACCAACATTATAGCAGTTTTGTAAGCTCATAGCACTCCCGACAATAGCATACGCCTCATCGCCATCGACAGCTTGAACTAGACCTTTGTTGTAACAGTTTGAAACAGTTGCTGTTTTCGGATAATAACTAGTACTACTACCATATTCACCAAGAATGCCACCAGCGTTATACTTTGAACGAACAGTCCCCGTATTATAAACCCTATTTATCGATATTGTCCCATAGACCAGAGAACCAACAATACCGCCCGCCGCATAGATTCCCCAAACGTGTGTGTTTTTATTCCAGCAATTATTAATGGAACCGGACAATTTCCCTGCAATCCCCCCTGCGTATTCACCTTCTATATAAGAATCCACAATTCCTAGATTTTTCACCTCGCCCACTACTTGGCTAAAGACTCCCGAACTAGAAAGCCCTTTTTGTGTGCGAAGTCCTTTAATCGTATGTCCACCTCCATCAAAAATTCCAAAAAGAATCGATGGAATCCAAACATCTGTCGAATCCAATTTGACATCAACCATAAGCTTATAATTTTGAAAAGCATAATAATACCGTATATCGGGATCGCTCATCAAACGATTGTAAGTCAATAAATCTTCCTTGCTCTTCAACAAAAAAGGTTTTTCAGCAGATCCTTCCCCTTCAAAAAATTTTTTGAAAACAGGATAGCCGTCGTTTTCACCACTTGCATCAGCAATAAAAAATCCTCCTAATTTTTCAAGCAGTTTTTTATCCTTAAAATCATCATGCGAAACAGCACCAGAATCTTCGACATCTAGGAATTTTGCCAAATATCCAATGGCACCATTTTCTCCACTTTTTTTATCATAAAATAAGCCCTTGAAAACCAGTCCGTTTTCTTCGATGTAAGCGGCGTTCGACGTATTCTCTCCAAAAAGATTTCCAACCCTCGCTGAATCGTTGAGTTTTTCAACTAGACCCGCATTATACACATAAAAAGCGTTCGCGGCATTCCCCGCAATTCCACCTTGAAGCAAAGCATTTTTTACAGTTCCCCTATTGAACGCAACTTTTATATTATTCACATTACCCGCAATACCACCTGCATGACCTTTATAGACTGTTCCCAACCATTCTCTTTTGACAGGACTCCCTGTAATATTTCCATAATTAGAAGCATACACAATTAAGCCTTTATCAGGATCATCGATTCGACCAACAATACCTCCAATAAATTTTTCATTACTAGAGCTATCATCAACCAAGTCAGCATAGTTAGTTACATTTGCAAAAATATTGTATTTCGAGGCAGAACCAACAAGACCTCCACAGTCCTTTACGCACTTGACTTTGCCAGACACAGACACATTCACAATATATACGCCTCTACCCGTTGCTTCAGCAAGAATTCCTCCCCCTTCTACAGTTTGCGAAGCCTCTAATTTTAAATTTATAATCCAAGAATCTTCAGAGACCGTTGAAAATAAAGGAAAATTACGACCACCCTGCACATCAGTAATTTTGTGGTTGCCGCCATCAAAGAAAAAAGGCTTTTTCCCAGACAGCCGCCATGCGTAGCCAGAATCCATGACAATATCATTTTTTAGCTTAAAATATGAGCCGCCTTTATGACGATACGTTCCATAAACAGAATCGTTATAAGGAAGCATTAACTGCAACTCTTTGAAATTGCTTATGAGATAGGGGTCGTCAAAAGTCCCCGAACCAGAGAACGGCTTAACAGCACCATCCGATGCGGCCATAAGGTTCACAGCCAGCAGGCACACTATTCCTAACACTCGATACATAATCGCACTCCTCATTGGGCGAGTTTATTGCAATTTAGTTTATAAAATATAGATAAAAAGAGAGGGAAACGGGTTTTCCGCAGCATTCTCTCATCTCTCGCCTCTACTCTCTCGTCTAATTATTCTATCTTTCCTCAGGAATTATATAAAGGATTCTCCGAATGAGCAAAATTATTAGCCTTGATGGCGACTGGCAGATGATCTGGGACACAGAAGACACCGGCATCTCCAATCGTTGGTATGCAACGTATCCTGACAAAACACAGACTGTTAGCGTTCCCCACATCTGGGAAAGAGCATTTGACAAGCTTTTGATGGCCCAGGACTGCGCGTTCTATTTCAAGAGATTCACGATTGACGACGAAAAGCAAGTCACCAAGCGTATATTCCTCCGTTTTGAAAAGATTGCAACGCACGCTACCATCTGGCTTAACGGCAAGCTCCTCGGCGACCACTTTGGCGCATACACGTCTTTTGTTGTTGAAACGCAAAAAGCGATCAAGCTCGGCGAAGAAAACATTCTCTGCATCCGCGTGGCAAACATGGGCGCAACGAACAGCCGCATCGACTTCGGCCGCGAAAGCAAGGAAGGCGCGAACGACCGCTACGCCCATCCGGGCGAAATGCCGGTAGGCCTCCCCTGGTCGCAGTATCCGTATGGCGGTATCTGCGGTCACGTCGATTTGATTCTCGGCAACGCCGCATTTATTTCTGATATCCACGTCGAGCCGGACATGGACCAGGAACGCGTTTCTGTCGAAGCATTCTTCAACAACCCGCGCGGTTACCAGTCTCGCCTCCGCATCCTCATGAAGAACCCGAACGGCGACGTTTTCGAATACTTCAAGGATGTGAAGCTCGAAAAGGAAAACGCAACGCAGAAGTTCTTGCTTGGCATCAAGGACTGGAAGAAGGACAAATGCGTTTGGAGTCCCGAACACCCGAACTTGTTCGCGATTGAAATGCAGCTCGAAATCAAGGGCGCAAAGGGCAAGGCTCCTGAATACACCTTCCCGGTCGTGAAGACTTTCGGCTTCCGCAAGTTCGACTGTCTCAAGGGCGACTACTACATCAACGACGCTATCGTGAAGCTCATTGGCGTGAGCTACAACCAGCAGTGGAGCGAAGGCGGTCTTTGGACCGACCAGAATCCGGCTTTGGAAAAGGACTTGAACGCAGTCAAGGCAGCAGGCTTTAACGTCATCCGTTCTTGCGGAGCTCCGCTCAGCAGCACGGCTCTCGACATTTGCGACAAGATTGGTTTGTTCGTGTTCCAAGAATTCCCGATCCACACGATGCGTTCTACCGCACAGGGTCTCGAAATCACAAAGAAGCTCATCAACGACATGGTGCGTGACCAGCACAACCACCCGTGCATTGCCGCATGGA
>CAMZGI010000232.1 GCA_947306305.1 uncultured Fibrobacter sp. | reverse complement strand
TGAGGTTGCTACGCTTTGAGCGTCGTCATCCAGAGGAACATAGTGACGAAGGATCCAGTGAAGTATTTTCTTGCTTGTCTTCCTAGAGCCTCGAAGAGGTCCCTTACGGCTCACTGCTCATCGCTGACAGCTCACTGCTCTACGCTCAGTGCCGACAGCTCATGGCTCAACGCTCGGAGAGCGTCCGGGATACGCCAAGAGCTTTTATCGCGGTCGGTAGCAAAGTTGCTCACGGCACGGATTTCAAGGCAGGGAATGTCAAATGCACGGCAAACAGAGAAGCATGCGGCCCCTTCCATCGATTCCACATCTACACCGAAGTTCTGGACACGTTCCGCAGCCATTGCAGACGTTCCCGTGCAACAGTTGACCGTAAGCCCAGAAACCGATTTTAAGCCCGTAAGCCACGCAGGAACGCCACAAAGCGGCGAAGACTCGTAAACTTGCACAGGAGAGCCAGAGACCTTGTTCCAAGGCGTAAATGAGCCATCACGCTCCACTACGCCCAAATCCCCTACCCTTTCGGAATCCACACGGACAACATCGCCGATGTTCAATCCACGACCGGGGTAAGCCCCGCAAACGCCCACCTGCACAACATGCGTAAACGGGCCATCAGCAGAAAACCGCGAGAGCAGAATAGATAAGTTTGTTGCAAATTCAAGAAGCCCTATGCCAAGGACAACAGCGAAGCCCCGGTCATCAGGCAATTCAATAATTTCGCCTAAGCGGACGTCATTTCGAACAAAAGTTTTGCACTCAGGAAATGTTCCGAACAATTCCACGTTTGACGCAAAGACAAACAAAGGAACAAAGCGGTTTTCCATGGAGCAACCCTATTCGAGACGTTCAACCTTTGTGGCTAGTTCGTTTTCAAGTTCCACAACGCGGTCGAGGCTCAAGTTCCACGGACGTTCGACTTCGCAACGTGCACAAGCGACAGCGGTCGCCTTGGCAAGGCAGCTTTCAAAGCTGAGTCCCTGATCGCACGCATAGAGCCACCCCGCAAAGAACGAGTCTCCAGCGCCAATGTCGTTTTTCACCGTAATCGTCGGCGGTTGCAACTGGATACCTTGGAACTTTTTCTCCATGAGGCGGAAAGCACGAACCGGCGAGTCCTCGTCGGTCACGACAAGATTCTTGATGGGCAAACGTTCAAGGACTGCGGTAGCCGTCATCTTCCAGAATTGCGGGCTAGACTTCACCAGCGGAATGCTCAAGCGTTCCAAGAGCTTGCAGTACTCCAGCATGTTGATTTTCAGGAGTTCGACCCCTTTCGCAAGGAGTTCATCAATCCCGTCAATTGCATCGACAAAGACTTGCTTGCCGTTAAAGTCCAGCGAATCGAACATCTTTGCATTGAAGCCCTGCGGGAACGTGCCGCACAAAGCCACGTATTGCGTGGAATCCCAATGGTCGTTTAGCGTTTGCGCAAAATCGTCGTTCTCGGAATCGGCGAGCGTCGGAGACGGCTCCACGAGCTCCGTCGTGTCGCCATTACAAGCAATCGTCGTGCAAATGCGCGTATTCTCGCGAATCCAGATAGGAACTTGCTGAATGCCACAAACAGAGAGTTCGTCAAAAATCTTCTCGCCGTGCTCTGCACCGAGGAAATGCATCAGTCTAGGCGTACCGCCTAACAGCTGCAAAACGCGGCAGCAGTTGATGCCTTTGCCCGACGCATATTCCTTGACTTTGGAAATGCGATGGACTTCGCCTGGAGTAAACTTGTCCAGGAAGAAGACTCTCTGCCATGCTGGATTCAGACCAAGAACTAGGATTTCACGAGACATAAAACGCCTTAGAAGTTCACCTTGTAGAACTTGCGCTTGCCGACTTGAATCACCAACTGGTCGCCACCCTTGATTTCGAACGTGGCTTGCGGATCGGCGAGCTTTTCGCCACCAATCTTCACGCCGCCATTCTGCACCATGCGACGGGCTTCGCCCTTAGAGGCAAAAGCCTTAATGTTCACGAGCAAGTCAAGGGCTCCATAGGAGCCTGCAGCTACGCTGCATTCGGCGGCATCGCTCGGGATGGCGTTACCGCTGTGGATTTCGCGTTCCTTGGCGGCAGCGGCTTCGGCAGCTTCGGCACCGTAATACTGCGTCACGATGTCGATAGCGAGACGATGCTTGGCATCGTTGGGGTTCATCTTGCCTGCGGCGATGTCGGCCATCATCTGCTTGATTTCTGCAAGCGGGATGTTGGTGAGAAGTTCGAACCAGTTCTCGACGATGCTGTCGGCGAGGCTGTAAATCTTGTGGTACATCACGTCGGCAGGTTCGTTCAAGCCAACGTAGTTGCCGATAGACTTAGACATCTTGACCTTGCCGTCAGTGCCAAGCAAAATCGGCATAAAGAGACCAATCTGCGGTTCCATGCCTTCAAAAATCTGGAGATCGCGACCACGGAGCACGTTGAACTTCTGGTCGGTGCCACCGAGTTCCACGTCGCTCTGGATAGCCACAGAATCGTAGCCCTGCATCATCGGGTACATGAATTCGTGCAGGCTAATCGGCGTGTTTGCGGCATAGCGGTTGTGGAAGTCTTCACGTTCGAGCATCTGAGCCACAGTGAACTGGCCCATGAGTTCGGTCACCTTGCTGAACGGGAGCTTGCTGAACCATTCGCCGTTGTAATGAATTTCGACCTGATCGCGACGGACAACCTTGAAGAACTGTTCCTGATACTCCTTCGCGTTTTCGAGAACCTGTTCGTGCGTAAGGCGCGGACGAGCCTTGTTGCGCCCACTCGGGTCACCAATCTGAGCCGTGTAGTCACCCACGATGAGCACAACCGTATGTCCCAAATCTTGGAACTGGCGGAGCTTGCGCATCACGACCGTATGTCCAAAGTGAACGTCAGGCGCCGTCGGATCCACCCCCATCTTAATACGGAGAGGAACGCCGGTGTCGTAGGACTTCTGGAGTTTCTTTTCGAGTTCATCTTGCGGCACAATGTCAGTAACGCCGCGCATCAAAATTTCAAGCTGTTCTTTTACAGGACGGAATTGCATATTAGGTTTCAGGTTACAGGTTTCAGGTTACAGGGATTAAGTCACTCGGATGCCATCCCGGACTTGTTCCAAAATCTGGATGACACGGGTTGCTTTTACCGCTAATCACTGGAAGCCCATTTTAAAGGAATGGATAATCATAACAAAGGCAAAGATAGTAAATAGGGGCTAATGGTGCTTGTTCTGTTGCCGACGAACGATATATTTCGTCAAAAAATTGTAAAACTGATCCGTTTTAGAATTGTCTTGCTTGTTTCTGCGGAGCGAAATGACAATATCGCGCTTGAAAGCTGTATCCGTAATTTCGAGAAGACGGACTCGTTTGTGATCCATTTTTCCCCACGAGAGTTCGGGCCAGAAGCCGACTCCAATGCCAGCAGCCACCGCTTCTTTAACGACGGTCGCGTTATCGCTTTCTAAAGTCACATTGGCATGGAATCCGATGCTATCGCAAAGTTCATTGCAAATCTTACGGTACTGTTTGGAACCGTAAAGACGGATGAATTTTTCGTCCTTGAGGTCAAAAAGCGAAATGGAATCCATCTTTTTGTACTGGGCTGTATTGGGAACTGCAAGGAAAATTTTTTCGGAATGGACAAAGGTTTCGTCGCTGTTGGTGTTGTCATGTTCAGGCTTGTAATTCGCGTAAGTCCGCACGCAAATGTCAAAGACGCTCGTTTCTTCGTTTTGCAACATGTCAACATCAATGTCGGGATTACTCTGTTTGTACTCAATTACAGCTTTTGTGATAAGCGTCGATGCCGCAAGGACGTTCAACTTGACGTTGTTATTTAACTTATTCGCAGTCGTTTTTAAAAGCTCTGGAAGTGCCATCATATTTTCGTAGAGGGGCAAGAGCTTTTCGTAGAAGAACTTTCCGCTATCCGTGAGCTTGATGTTACGCCCCGAATTTTTGAACAGCAAGACACCCAGCTCGTCTTCGAGCTTGTGGATGGCCTGCGTGAGCGCCGGCTGGACGATGCAGAGGTTCTTTGCACTTTGCGTCACATGCTCCGTGCGAGCCACTTCCAAAAAGTATTTGAGCTGTGTAAGTTCCATGGAGAGTAATTATAGAAAATGAGATGTGAGGTGTGAGATGTGAGGTGTGAGATGTGAGATGTGAGATGCGAGGTGTGAGATGTGAGATGTGAGGTGTGAGGTGTGAGATGTGAGGTGTGAGATGTGAGGTGTGAGATGTGAGGTGTGAGATGCGAGGTGTGAGGTGTGAGATGTGAGGTATCAGGGGGCAGGGTTCAGGTTTTTGATTTCAAGGTTTAGGGAAAGTAATACTAGCTTCGCTCGTTTTTAAATGACTGCGAGCAAAGTGTACTAAGTTTTGCAAGAAACCATTGTCACTCTGGAGGCTTGAAAAGCCGATAGAGTCCATTATTTCTTGAATGGTGCATTTCTGCGTCACCGTCAACTTACAGCCTACTTCCTACTGCTTACAGTCTACCGACTACTTGCTAAACGCAGCCAAGTCTATGCCGAGCTGCTTGATTTTGTAGGTGAGGATGCGCGG
>CAMZGI010000231.1 GCA_947306305.1 uncultured Fibrobacter sp. | reverse complement strand
TTTTTACTATCTTTGTCGCACCATTGGGGTATCGTCAAGTGGTAAGACAACGGATTTTGATTCCGTTATTCGTTGGTTCGAGTCCAGCTACCCCAATGAATTTTTTTTATCTAATGGAGATAATACAATGGAACTCACAACGCTCAAGGCAACCTCGAGAGTGCTAGGTGCAAACCGCGACAACGCGCGCTTGCGTAAGGCCGGTCAGATCCCGGCGATCTATTATGGTAAGGGTATCGAAGCCAAGAACATCGCTGTCAGCGACGCTGACCTCCGTAAGGTTCTTGCTCCGGGCAAGCGTTACACTCTTCTCGACCTCGAAATCGACGGCAAGGCTGGCAATCCGGCTCTCGTCTATAGTGTCCAGAAGGACGCCATCACCCAGAAAATCATTCACGTTGACTTCATCAAGATTGCTGATGACGAATTCGTGAAGGTTCGCATCCCGGTCAAGCTCGTTGGTCTTCCGGTTGGTGTCAAGACTCAGGGTGGTATCTTCGCTCAAGAAGCTCGTTACCTCATGCTCGCTGCTAAGCCGGCTAGCATCCCGGCTGTTCTTGAAATGGATATCTCCAACGTCGAAACGAACGTGACGTTCTATGCCAAGGACTTCAAGCTCCCGGAAAACGTTCAGCTCGCTTCTGGCCCGCGCACTGTTATCTTCTCGATTTCTTCTAAGTCCAAGAAGAAGGATAAGGATTCCGCTGCTCCGGCTGCTGATGCTGCCGCTCCGGCCGCTGCTGCCCCGGCTGCCAAGTAATTTTGGCTTAGTCGCGTAAAGCGAATTTAAGACCTGTTCCCTATTTCGATGGGGGCAGGTTTTTTATATATATTTGAAAAAAAACGTTTTTGATTTTCAGGAGGGTGATTTTATGTCTCGATTTTCGTTGCTTTTGCTAATCGCCCTGAATTTGTGTGGATTTTCTTTTGCCAAGTCCGTTGCCGTGCTCGAAACGGCGGCTGATTCTACTGTCAAAAATTTAGTTTCGTTTAACGAACGCCAGTATTTAACGAATGTCTTGCGTGAAAAGGCTATAAAGGTGTTCCATGCGGATCGTGGTTGGATTATCATGACTCGCGAAAACATTAATGTGTTGCTCCCGGCGGGCAAGTCTATTGAAGATTGCGAAGGCTCTTGTCTTGCTGAAACGGGTCGGAATATCTCGGCGGATTACGTGGCTCAGGCGAAAATCGCGAAGTTTGGTTCTGGATTTAGCATCAGTGCAGAACTTTACTCGACGCGGAACAGCAAGTTTGTGGCGAACTTTACGGCTTTCAGCACGACTGTAGATGGACTCGTTTCTGAAATTGAAGAAAAGGCTCCGGGTTTCTTTAATAAGGTGCTTGACGAAAGTTATGAAAATGCAAGCGGCATTGGCGATTTGCGTAGCGAGAATGATTTTAAAGCGGAGTATAATAAGTTGTTTGTTGTGCGTGTCGTGACTCGGCCTGCAGGTGCCAAGCTGAAACTTGACGGCTATGCTCACCCCAAGTGTAAACAAACGCCTTGCCAAATTCAAGTAGAACCGGGGAATCATCTTTTTGGAGTGGCTCGTGACGAAAACGACCTTGTCGAAATCGAAGAACGGGTTTATACAAATGAACAAATAATTGTTATTGATTTAAAATCGAATACGGGCAAGCTTGTTGTCAATCCGAGACTTTTGAAAAACGTAGGGAGCGTTGATGACTTGGATATTGAAATTGACGGTCATTACGTCCGTTCTGGCGAATATACGTTGTATGCTGGCAAACACAATTTGATGATTTCTCATCCATGCTACGAGAAGGTGTCTTATGACTTGAACATAGAAAAGGGCAAGGTCGAATTCTATGAAAAGGAACTTGATGTGCAGAAAGGCAAACTTTATTTGACTGCGGATAACAATGAGGGTCCTCAGTCGTTGGCAGTTTTTGTGGATGGTGCGTTTGTAGGGAATACTCCGTTTAAGTCTGTACTTCCAATTTGTTCGAAGGTGGCTGTTGGCGACGCTCTCCATCAAGATACAATTCCTGTGAAAATTGTTCCGAATGCAAGTGTAAATTACAATTATTTTGTAGAAAAATCTTTGCTGCTTGCTATGGAAAAAACGGATTCGCTGCTTGAGGCTAGGGATAAAAAAAGTATTGGCGAGTCAGTCCGCTCGTTTGCCGGGCATAAAATTAAAACCCGCAAGTTGGCACTTGAAATTTCGACCGCCATTCTTTTGTCGGGGGCTGTTCTTGCTCTAGCCATGGATTCTAGGGCGAGTGACTTGCAAGAGAGAAAGACGTACTCGAATGATGATAATCGCAAAAGACTGAACAAGTTAGAAACTGCACAGTCGGTGCGTAAAATTGGCATCGGTGTTGCGATTGCGGGAGCTGTCGGGCTTGTACTGAATATCGCATTTTAGATTTTCTCGTAGAATTTTGCTGCAATCCTGTTTTTTTCGGACTTATAAAAAAGTATATTGGTGGGTATGAAAATCTTAAAACTTTTAATTTGTGGTTGCATACTTTCGCTTATTGGCTGTGCAAGTTCTGAACCAGTCAAGCGTAGCGTTGACACTGACGAAATCCGTGAAAACGCCGCGCAGGCATACGAAGAACTCGATGCGGAACAAGTTGGGAACTGACAACGTTCTATAACCAGTGGCGAAGGTTCTTTAATGCGGGACGATATTTTGTCGCCCTCTAAAAAATCTATATTTTATATATGAAATCTTTAAAGTTACTGTTTTGCGGCTGTCTTGTTTCGCTTTTAGGGTGTGCAGGTTCCGAACCTGCGGCCAAGCGTAGCGTTAATGCCGATGAAGCTCGTGCTCAGTCTTCGCAAGCGTTTGATGCTCTTGACGGAAAGCAAGTATCGGATCAGCCGGTTGAAATGCCTGTGGCTACGCCCGCTCCTGTTTCTCCGGTGATGACTGTCGATGCGTCGAAAGGTTCGCTTTCGGATTTGCTCCATTCTTACGCGTGCCCGAATGCGGATGACTTGCGTGGTCAGGGAATTGCTGGCGATGCGAATTCTGCTTTGACGCTTGCCCAAAAAGAAATCGCTGCGAAAATCCAGTCTGTCGTTGTTGCGAAAACGCAAGAAACGCGTCAGGCGAATGTGGATGCAGCTGGGAAGGAATCGATTCAGTCTTCGTTCGAGGCTAAAACGCAAGTGATTACGCGTTTGCAGAATGCTCAGGATGCAAAGCCCATTGTAACTTTAACGATGGCGGGGAAGTACGGCGTGGCGGCTTGCATGCGAAAGTCCGACGCGGCGAAACCCTTCGTGAAGGAAGCAGGGCTATTGCAGGATTCCGTGACACTTGCGGCGAAACTTTTTGAAGAACAGAAACACCCGATTATCAAGAACAAGGCGTTCAAGACGGTTCGTGATGTTTACGTGCGTTCGCTTGCGGTTCAGGATGTCCTCGATGGGCTTGGTGTCAAGTCCGAAAACCGGACTAAAACGATTTATGAATCTGTGCTGCAAAAGTACAACGGATTCCGTTCGCAATATGCTTTTTATTATCAAGAAAATAAAAATGCAGATGCAAATGTCGTGAAGCAAAGCCGGCTGGTATTTGAACGAATTTCGGCGAAGTATCCTGTGCGTGCCGCTGCATGCTCGAATGGGCTTATGCTGACTTTGTCTGTGTCCCCTGCGGTGTGCGATGAAAAAAGCCTTGGCTTCTCGTGCACGGCTACTCTGAATTTGAACGGTTCGAGTTGTGATGGTGAATCTTATTTTAGCATCAACGCTAATGTCAAAGGCAGTGGTCGTTATGAATCGAAAGAAGCGATTGATCGCTTGAACGAAAATATCTCGAAAGGCGATTGGTTCAATGGCTGGGTAGCCGAGTTGGACAAGTGGAGACTTGAATGATCCGTTTGTTGACTGTTGTTCCGTTGCTTTTGGCTTTTTCGCTTTCGTTTGCGGCTCCGGCAACGCTTGATAAATCGCGGAAAATGGAATTGCCCAATTCGATTTCGGATTCGCTTCCGTGGTTTGCCATCCGTGATTTTACTGAAGCGAGGGCTCCGTGGACGCGTTCTCATTTGGCGAATCTTGCTAAAAAGAGCGATCGCACGGCGATTGTTTATTTTGCGACGTGGTGCATCCCTTGCAGGGCTGGAATCAAGCGTTTGGTCGAAAGCGCGGAGGAGCTCCATAAGAATAAAGTATCAGTCGTGCTTGTGAACATTGGCGAACGCGACGAAGATTTGGTGAAGAGCTGGATAAAAAAAATGAACGTGTCCAAGTTCATGGTGGTGAACGATTCGTTCAAGCGTCTTACCGAAGGATTTGGACTTGTAAAGGAAGGCGAAGAAATTAGCCTTCCGCGAACGATTGTTTTTGATAACAATCTAAAGCCGTTGTTCATGCTGGGCGAAGAAGGCCGCGACTGGCCACAAATTCTTTGGACAAAGTAATGATGTGAAAAAGGTCTAATTATGTATCTTATCGTCGGTCTCGGAAATCCTGGTACGCAATATTCTAATACGCATCACAACGCTGGCTTTATGGCGGTCGAAAAGCTTGCCGATTCTAGCAAAGACTGGAAATCGGAACACAAGGC
>CAMZGI010000230.1 GCA_947306305.1 uncultured Fibrobacter sp. | reverse complement strand
ATGTGTAATGTGTAATTATTCATTCCTCATCTCACATTCCAAATTGCGGCGTAGCCGCCCACATTACACATTGTTTCTACCGTTCCACGTAAACGGAATTACGCGGTTTGCCGGGGAGTCTGTTCCCGAGCAAGTCAAAGTAAACCGGAGTGCGGTTCAAACGCAAATCCTTGCGGCTTTCATGCATTCTACGATCGCTAATGCTCACCGTAGGAGGCTCAACGTACGGATGTGCGGGGTCATCGACGACAATCTTGATTTTAGCTTGGCTCTTGCAGCCGGTTTCGTTCGTGTAGGTCACGGTATAGTAGCCGCTCTTAGTGCCGTCCAAATTTTTGAGCGTGTTTTCACGCGTTGTCGATTTGAATCCGGCGGGACCTTCCCAGCTCCAAATTTTGCCATCCCACGGGTGCGGACCTAGCGTAAGCGTTGTGCCTTTGGCGACTTTCAAATCAGTTGATTCGCTCCAGCTTCCGTCGCCGACTTTGACGTAGGGGACGATCTTTGTAGCGCTGCATGGGCCAACCACCTTTTTCCCGTCGCAAACGCCGATGGAATCGGGAATTTCGATGACTTTGGGTTCAAAGTCTGGCGTTGGGAATGCTTTCATGAGCGCCGCTGTTTCTTGGGCGGTAATCGGTAGCACTGTTCCGTGGCGGGGCGTAAACGCTCCCTTCGTTTCCGTATTTTGGACAAACTTAAATGTTTTGAGGTCGGAGCTGCTTGTGAACTGGTAATGTCCGTTGTTGTAGCAGTCGTACATCAGCACCCACGAATTCTGGTTGATGAGCTTGAATACGCCTGCGCCTTCGACGGCTTCGGTGGTCTGCTGCAATGCGCTGGTTCGGTTGTACCAAGTCGGTCCCTTGGTTCCTTTAGCAGAAGTGAGCGCCTGTGCTTGAACTTTGCAGATGCCTCCATCGCCTTCGTTCTTGTAGAATCCGTGATATAAACGGTCCACCGGGTTATAGACAATATCCATGTCGATAGTCGATTTGCCACGATCGAAAAAGTGGACGGGGTCGCCTTCGAGGTCAGTAAAGTCTTCGTTTGCGTAGTTGAAAAACACTTGGTCGTAAGGGATTGTCCCGTCATCGGTGAGGAGCGAGTAGTAAACGAGCGGGCGTCCTTTGCTGCCGTCCTTGTTCTCGTAGTTTTCGTCCCAGAATGTTTCGGGTGCCCACACGCGAGTCACGTTTGCGAAGTTTTTGCCTTTGTATTTGTCTGGGAAATGTACCGTTGCATGTTTCCAGTTGATGAGGTCGCGGGACTTCATGAGTACCATTCCGCGGTTGCTAGACCATCCTTCGGCACTCTTCATATCGGTATTGACCATGTAGAACCAGCCGTTCGGAGCTCGTAGCACGTGCGGGTCGCGAAGCCCCTTCTTGATGCTCACCGTATCTGCGCCCACGACTCGCTTGCCGTTGTTCATCGGCGTAAAGTTGTAGCCGTCGTTACTGAGCGCGTAGTAAATGTTTTCGTTGTTATTGGCAGGGAAATAAGCGAAGAGGTAGTTGGAGTAAGGTTCAAAACCATGGATGGAAACCTTCATCGTTTTCGATTTTACTTGATTGTCAACCGGGTCCGATATGGTTGCTGTCAGGATGACTTCTTTGTTTTCACCCACAAAACGTCCGTTGATTTTGCCGTCATGTCCCAGGAACAGCGTGTCGGAACTCTCCCAGGTGACGGGAAACTGTCCGAATTTTTTCATGGTATCGGGGAGGTTCAGGTCATTGTACAGGTCGTTGATGCCTTCGGGTTCAAGGGCGTCGTATGCGGCCCAAAACGGAGCAATTTCAACAATATCCTGAGCTTGCGTTCCGAGCGCCAATAGTGCTACCAAAGAAAAAAATTTCTTCATAAGGACTCCTTGCCTACGACCTATTTTGCCAATAACCCATATAAATATACTTTTAGTCGTGATAAATATCACTCGTATTATTACAAGTTTCTTTGAAAAATAGTCAATAAAAAAATTAAGTCTATTTTATGTTCCTAATTGTAATAAAATGAGTTGTTATATTTCAAATTAAGAGCGTATATTATGAGTATGGATCGTTCCCGTCTGAAAATACTTGTAGTGGATGACACCAAGACGAATATCGAGGTGCTTGAGGGAATTTTATCTAAAGACTACGATGTGTGCGTGGCTCTCAATGGAAAAAAGGCGATCGAACTCACAGAAAAAATTAAGCCCGACCTTATTTTGCTAGACGTGATGATGCCCGAAATGGACGGCTACGAGACGCTCCGGATTATGCGCGAGAAAAATATTTTGCAGGGGATCCCGGTCATTTTCTTGACTGCCAAGGCGGATAGCAAGAGTGAACAGATGGGGCTTGATCTTGGCGCGGTCGATTACATTACAAAACCGTTCAACCCTGCTCTTGTGACGCTTCGCATAAAAAACCAGCTCCAGTTGAAATTGCAACGCGACCATTTGCACGACCTTGTCGATGAACGTACGGCTGATTTGCGCAAAACTTTAAAAGTGATGTTGACGAGCTTGGGTTCGCTTGCCGAATACCGCGATCCAGAAACGGGGGAGCACATTAAACGGACTCAGGTTATTGTGCAGCGTTTGGCTGAACAGCTCCAAAAGAATCCGAAATTTGCAAAGACGATTACGTCGGAATACATTGAAAATTTGACGACGGCGGCGCCGCTCCACGATATTGGCAAAGTTGGCATTCACGATGGCATTTTGCGTAAGCCGGGAACACTCACGCAAGACGAACGCGAAATTATGATGCAACACCCGCAAATGGGTTATGACGTGCTTCGCGAAGCGACCAAGGAGCTGCGGGACAATCCGATGGTGCGTATCGCAGCCGAGATGGCTTTGAGCCACCACGAGTGCTGGGACGGCGGCGGTTATCCGAACCACAAGATGAAGGATGATATTCCTATCGAAGCTAGAATCATGGCGGTAGCCGATGTCTATGACGCGCTAGTTTCTAAAAGGCCGTATAAAGAGCCGTATCCGCACGCTGTTGCTGTGAAAGAAATTATGAATGGTCGCGGAACGCAGTTCGATCCTGACGTAGTCGATGCTTTTTGCTCGATTGCAGACGAACTGCCCGAAATTTACGAACGGTTTAAAGACGAGTCTTCTGAGGAAAATAAGGCTTGACACACAGTCCGTTAAATGAAAAACGTCGCCATCTCAGTTGGCGTATTTCGCTTGTCTATACCTTGCCGATGCTTGTCTTTGCAATCGTGCTGGTCATCGTTTTTTCGCATTATCTAAAATCGACTTTGATTTTTTCTTCGTACAGTTCTTCCGAAGCAAAATTTCAAGATAGAGTTGTCAGCGAATTGGAAGAGTTCTTTCCGCAGTTCGAACGCCAGTTCAGGCCTTTGTCGCAAATATTGCAGCATACAAGAGAATCCGAGTATAAGAAAGTTCTAAAAAAGCATTTGCTATCGTCTCCGTTTATTGTCGATGCTTACTTTGGCGATAGGGATGGCAAGTATATTTCGGCTCGCGGATTTAATCTGGACGAAGATAAAAAGGAGTTCAGGACTCATACTTGGTATTTGGAGGCATCGAGGCATAAAGGTCTTGCAATAACGGGGCCAAGCATAAATGAAAAAGCGAAAAAACGTGTCTTGACGTATTCGTATCCGCTGTGGGATAGGAACGACAAGTTCTTGGGCGCAGTCGCAGACGATATTGATTTGCACAAGGTGCGTCAACTGATGGGCGAGTTTGCAAAATCGGAAGGCGGCATTACGATGCTCGTGAGTTCCGAAAACGATAGCTTGTTCACTTTCTTCCCGTACGAAACGAATCTCCGTAAAGTGGTCATGGATTCAGTCGTGAACCTTTTAAAGCTTGTGCAAGACGAGATTCGGTTTGAAGATTTGTCTTACGAGTCGGTCACGCGTTTTGAAAAAACGGATATTGGCAACCGCAAGTTGATTTTTATGGTGAAGCCGCTTAAGAATGCCCCGTTCTATGTGGCTCATGTCATTCAGAAAAATAAGGTCGTCGCTAAAGTGCAAGAGAACTTGCATGCGATTATTTTCGTGGTCGCTCTCGTTGTCCTTGCGTTGGTGACTTTGACTTCTTTGATTGTGCAGTTCTTGTTCAAGTTCTTTATTCAAAAAGATTTGAACGATAGCGTCAGTTCGAGTACGATGTTCGAGACGCTTTTGGGTAGCGATAATTTTAGAATTATACTGACAAACGATACGTTCGATATTTTGCATGCCAGCGCCTACTTGATGGAATTTTTGAACAATGGGGAAGATATTCGCGGAGAAATTCTTTGGCGGTTCTTCCATTCCGAACAGTTTAAAAAGTTTGTGTATCGCGTTTCGAAGGGTGGCGAGATGCATGCGAGCGAACGGCAAATTATTGTTCCGGTTAGGGGTTATACAGGCGAAGAAGTTTGGTGGAAAGTGATATTCCAGTTCCTCGTCGAAGACGATGGCTCGATACGTTATCTGTTCATCATTTCCGATGAAACGAGCGGCATCCAGAAAGATACGATTCTCGATACGATTATGCTTTCGGCGGGCAATTCCATCCTCGTCATTTTTGACAAGAA
>CAMZGI010000229.1 GCA_947306305.1 uncultured Fibrobacter sp. | reverse complement strand
CCTTTGCTTCTGACGGTGAGAGTGAAGCTATCGGCAAAAAAATCTGCGACGCGTTTATGGATAAATGCAAAAAAACAGGCAAGGATATCTATTCCACACTGTCGCTCATCAATTTAGCCAACGCCGAGAGCTTGGTGGAGCACTTTGACAATTGCGCCGCCTATATGAACAGAATGTCGGAAACGAAAAATTATTTTTCCCGCATTATGGCCGCCGCAAAAAGATGTGAAAAATTCGGCATTGAAAATACCTTTGACGGCAGCGCCAATATGGTCGATTTGGGCGATTTCTTCGGTGAAGCGTGGGATAATCATATCATCGAGGGAGAAGACGATATTTATTTATCGCTTTTGGATGCAATGGACAAAGCGGTGCCGTATACCGTAAACAGCGGTGAACGCAGTAACAGGGGCGTATCCTTCTACTATCCCATTACCTACGACAAAGCGGAGGTGGAGGATTACGTGGCGCTCAGCGTCAGCGAGGAGTACAGTGAATTTCTAAAGAATCATTATTGCGACGTGCCTGAAGTTCCGATTGAATTTACGGATAAGGGAAGCATCAGCGAAAACGGAGCATTTTCCATTTCGCTTACCAAGGAGAGCTACGCCTACCTTGCCGCCATTGATTTTATGCTCTTTACAACCGACAGCGACGGCACGCGTCATATTCTTTGCACCAATAATGATATTGACAAGGATTATGACAATATGAATTTCAAGAGCAATTTCAGAGGCGTTACGCTTGCGCTTTGCGGTCACAGGATGTACTGCTCCCCGCTCAGCAACACAACGGATTTTCTCACCTTTGAAACTCCCGTAATTGTCAATTCCAACGCGGAACAGTTTAAGGATACCGATAAAGCCATACTGCAATATAACTTCTTCTGGGACGAAAACGAATTCAACAACGGTCACTATATGATGGCAGGAATTCATAAATATCCGGACGAAAACGGTATTCCCGATAATTTTATTTATCAGCTTGAATCGGACGTAACGCTGAAGGTGCTCACTGAAAGAGTTGTTAAGGACGGTAAAACGGAAGATATTTACAGCGAGGAATTTGAGGTCGGCGAGCTGTATGACGAGGAGAACCCGGCGGTAACCGAAATGCCGCTTGACGGAGAGGATTACCAATACGTATTCCTTGCGACGGATATTTTCGGCAACGTTTATTATTCGGATACGGCGACGATGAAAATGAAGTATACCTATGACGAGCTTCTTGAAAATCCCCTGCCGGACAGAACGCCTGCGGCGGAGATCACGAACATCGAGCCGTATATCGACGACTGATCTTTTTGACGCCGGAACAGAAAAACGCGCCCGCCGAAGGAAGCATTCCAACGGCGGACGCTGTTTTTAAATCGGATTTCCCGGTCTGCGGTACGGATCGGAACCGCGTCGGGATCTCATGCGGCGGGAGAGATCAGTAAAGCTCAAAAAAGCTGTAATCAATATACTGTTGTTCGCTGTTATTGATCATTCTGCCGTTGTTGATCCCCACCATATATATTTTTTGATCTGTGCTGACAGAGGAGTCCTGGGGGCGGATATAGTTGCCCCACAGAAGGACGATCCCGAAATTGGCAGATCTCTCCATGCACGTAACAAGGCTGTCTACGCTCGGGATGCCGGCGCTCCTGAGTTCGTCCTGCAGCGACCTGCCGTTCATCCTGGAGAGGAACGCGTTTACCTCTTCGCTCGTCCAGTTTCTGTAATATCCGGGGGTAGAGCTCCTGTCGCGCAGCGCGTACGGCCAATCTACCTTCTCCATAAAGCTATGCTCCTTACTGTTCCAGACGCGGACTCTCTTGCCGAGCACATAGCTGAAGGGATAATACGACGGATCCTCCCCTACGCGCACATGGACGCCTTTGTCCGCCTCGTCGCAGTGCATATAGAGCTTTCGGGAATCATACACATACGTGCCCTGATTCAGATCGCCGTTCGCGCCGCCGTCAAGGGAGATCGTGTTTTCGCCTTTCGAATCGAAATAGAGACCGGTAACCGCTTTTTCGGCGTTTTGGTCCTTATAATAATACAGGAAAAGCGATTTGGTTTTGTTTGTCCCGTTCGTATTCAGATCGCCGTGTTTCCCCGTAAAGTCGCTGTAGCCCATGCATGGAACGATCGCGGCGCCGTTATAGCTGTCGCCTTTGTATTCGTCCGTCAGAAGGAAGCCGGTAATGGCATTGTCGGCGTCCGTGGTCGTTTTATACCCGAGGAAGATCTTCATGCCGCCGTTTCCTTCATTCAGATTCTGGTTCACCATCGTGTAACCCTTGCCGGTGATCTCTCTCTGAATTTTGGAGGTGTTGTTGTTCGAGCCGATCAGCATCACATCGCTGATAAACGTTCCCTCGGCCTTCACAAATTCTTCGCCCGGAACAACCTTGATCTCGCTGGCCTGATGTCCGATATCCTCGAGTGATTGCAGCGTCTCCATCGCGTTGCTATAGTCCAGTATGATCGTTTTGGCGTTCGGGTTTTCCGGATCTACGCCTGCATCGTAACGAATGGCAAGCGCAGCGTACGCCTTGATAAGCGTCGTTTCCGCGTATACTCTCTGCGCAAGTCTGAAAGCAAAGGCCTGAGAGTCGAAATTATACTTATAGCTGCACGCTTCATCATAAAGGCAGATCGGATTGCTGTCGTTCGCCCTTTCAAGCATTCCGGTAACGGATTCGTATTTGGTCTTTAATGTGTTGCAATCATCAAGAAAGCTGGAATAAACCAGGTTATCAGGTTTTGCATTGCTGAGAATATATTCGATAAGAACATGATTATATGCACTCGCTTCCTCATCCGTCATATTCTCCCAATCGATATTTGCGTATTTTTCGTCCGTCTTCGCTAAATCCTTTCTGGCACGGTCATAGACATAGCTGACATCTCTGATTTTTTTGTTCAACAGCTCCATGTCGCTGTTATAAGTACTGAGCTTGTTCTGGATATCTCTTTCAACCAGACCTTTGATATCTTCTCTCAGTGTTTCGATCTGCTGCGAGATCTGGTCAAGCTTTGCGTTGATCCCTGCAAGTTCTCTCAGCAGCCTTGCTTGATCGCTTTCGAGAACGCCGGCAGCTTCGAGTATGGATTTGCCGATGGAGTAAACCTGTCCGGCAACGCCGCCCCAGTATAAAATGCATCCGAACGTGGTATTCTTGCCCCGCATGTATTTCTGTATCTCAAGCAGGGTATCCGCATTCAAGGTGACCGCTTTCCCAAGCGTTTCGCCGGAATAGTCGCGGGTACAGGAAGCCTCCTTCGAGGTCTTATCGCCCCAGGCGTTTATGAGCGCGCCTGCGGCAAGCGTAACGGTGCCGTTCATTTTGAAGGTTTCCGTTGTCTGCCCGTTTGCGGGGACGGAGAGGATCAGGGTGGCAAGCGTATCGCTGTCAACCGTAACGGATTCCGCCTTGGCGTCTTTAAAATCATCGGCAAAGCTGACGGCGTCGGCCTTGAGATCCTTATCAAAAGTACCGTTGTCGGCATAGATTTTCAGCGTGATTTTAAGATCGTCGCCGTCCGCATCAACATAATCAAATACGGGATAGAAGCTTGCTTGCGTAACCGCCACGGTGGTTTCATAATCGCCGAGCTTCATTGCTTTTCCGCCCACAGTATCGGCAAAATCATTCACGCTGTTAACGCCGTCTGCTGAAATTGTGAGTTTAACGGTACTGTCGTCTGCCTTTTCCGCAGCCTCAACGGTAGCGCCGTCAATTTTAATATTATCCTTTGTTAAGGCGTTAATGTCAACAACGCCGTAAACCTTAAGGTCAGCATTGATTTTGCCGTTTTCAAATTTCAGCGTTGAAACGTCAATATTGACGGTGGCAAGCTGAATATCAACCTTAGAAGTTACGTCGGCGTAGCCATCCTTAATGCCGCTGGGTTTTACATTGACAGAGCCCCACTGATATGCGCCCGCTTCATTTCTGACAGGTGAGCCTTTCAGCTGAACGGTAAGGTTTTTCTCAGAAGAGGAAACGCTTTCAATCTTCATATCCGAGAAGGCGTTATCAAGATAAATATCCTTTTCGCTGATACCGTCCTCAAAGGTGCTGCCGTCAATGGCAAGCGTTACCTTTGCCTGCGTTGCGTCGGAAACAACGTTTTCAACATCAGGAGTTAAGGTGATTTCAGGAAATTCCACTTCAACACTTGCTGTGTTGTCATCGCCTTCTACGCCCTTAAACAGAACGATATAGCTGCCGGTTGCGCGTTCATCCGCTTTGTCGTCCGTAAAGGTGATTTCACAGCTTTTCCGACCCGCCGCTTCCACGCGATCTACCTTCGCGGAAAGCGGATAAGCGTCTTCAATTTTGATTTCTTCCGTCGTTTCTGTTGCTGCGTCGGCGGCGGCTTCTTCTGTTGCGGCCTCCGTGCTTTCCGCCTCTGCGGCTTCGGGATCGACAGTCAGGTCGAGATACCTGACCTCAACATTATCCGCGGCAACGCCCGAAAGGTCAACCTTTTTGGAGCTTACCGTCGTGGTATACTGACCGCTTTTGGAGTATTTGACTGCGGTAGCGGTAATCGCAGCCGTTTCTTCCTTGTCTGATTTTCCG
>CAMZGI010000228.1 GCA_947306305.1 uncultured Fibrobacter sp. | reverse complement strand
AGGCTTCCTTCGAGCCTACGTTTTTTATCTCACTTATTTCAAAGTTTGTATAAGCGAATCAAGCCGCTGGGTCAGTTTTTCTGCGCCCTTGTAAGAAAGATGGTCGCAGTTTATCGCCATTTCGTCATCGTAATCGTGCTCGCCCATTTTATTTTCGTCCATCAGCTTAAAGTGCGGATAAGTTTCTTCAAATGTACGCAGCTTTTTAATCATCTTGTTTGCAACAGAACGGCGAAGACCATAGCGCCCGAAGGCTCCCGTTTCTTTGTAGCCCGGAGATTGCGGGAAGATAACTCCGATAAGGTAAATGTTTTTCGACTCCGCTTCTTTGATAAAGTCTTCGACTTCTCGGAGCAAGACTTCGTCATGGTCGGGAGTTTTGTCCATTTGCGTGGAATCTACATAAACGGGGTTTCCGTTCCAGCCATCGACTGGAGTGTATTTGTAACCAAGCCGTTCTTGTTCTTGCTCTCTGTTCTCGTCGCTTTCGCCGTAAGAATCTCGCGTGAGTTCGTACAAACCTTCTGGGTAGCCGTCAGACCAAAAGTCGTGATTTGCATCGTAAACAAAGCCCGGCGACCCAAGGAAAATAATGTTCCAGTAGCTTGGCGTTTCGTAATATCGCCAGAATAAAATATCCAAGTCCAAAGAAACAACTGCAACTTTTAATTTGGGCAAAAGGTTGACACCGTAATTTAAAGTAATCCTTTTGGCTACAGACAAATCTACGGCTGCGTTCGCGGCATTAATCGAGAAAATTTTGCTCTTTGATTTATTCAAAACTAGCGGATTGATTCCTGCCCATGGTCTTGATGATCCTGAAATCAGCACGTTGATGGAATCGCGGTATTTGTAGAGCATTTCAAGATCGTAGCGCGTGTTTGTGGGGCTCATGTCTCCTGTAAAGGGATTGTTAAGTTCGTACATGCCGGCACTATCGAGGTTGAGCGTCGTTTCAAAGTTTTGGCGTTTGCCGGTCCACAAGTCTGGATGCCACAATTCGGCTCCGTTAGCGATTTCAGTAACGCTTTTGTCGCTTGGATTCACAAGGACTATTTTGGGGTGCGTTCCATCTGCTTTAGTGAGCGATGCGACAGCGAGCTTGCCGTTACTTTGCACCCATTCCGTGTAATCGAAAGTGTTCCCTTTGGGAGCCGCAATCATCTTTACTAGTTTGCCAGTGCTATCTGCAATGAGAATTTGTTCGTGAGTGGTGTATTTTTGGCCTGCAAATTCTTTTCCTGTGTTTCCGCTAAAGTCGAGGAACAGCGTTTGCTTTGTGGAATCCGAAAGCGATACGTTGCAAGCTTGTTCTTTATTGTACCATGTTTCGTTTTTGCCGTTCACGTTGGCGCGGAGTAGCCTTGCTCCCGAAACGGCAAGCTTTCCGTCAGCGCTGACACCGCCATTGAACGTGCCTTCGAAAAGTTTTTTCGGCTTTCCAAATTTGCCTTCTGCAAAAGGAACGCTCCAAGTGGATGCTTTTTTCCATGCGGCTTCGTCGGAATTGACATCGGCACTCGTGACATAGACAATTTCGGTATCGCCATCGACGATTCTCCAACGCGGAATTGCGGCACTCTCGACATCGAGTTTTATTTTATTTGAATCGTCAGCGTTGAGTGCACGAACGTAAAGTTCTGACGTTCCCGGAATGCCCTCGTACTTTGTAGAAAATGCAACGAACTTGCCATCTGGAGAAATCGTGGGATGGTATGCGTCGATAGTGTCTTCGATTTCTCGTACTACAGGAGAGCCGCTTGCAAAATTGATATAAGCGATATTGCCAGTTTCATCATTGCGGAAGACGAGTTTGTTTTGATACGTTTCAGTGAATGCTCTTAGTTGCGATGCGGATGCAACAACTCTGATGGGCAATGTTGTTACTTTACCTGTATTGCTTATCCATACGGCATCAGGAATTTTTCCAAATGCAAGTCTAAAGCCTACATATTCCGCTTTGGTCGATGAGGTGACAGTGTAAACGTCGCCGCGGTTATCTATTGATAATTCTTCAACAGCGTTGCGGTAGCTTCCGCCTTTAACGACTCGTTCGCCAATGTTTCCGCCATTGGGGGCTCCAACGTAATTGACTATAGTCGTGTCGTGGAAATTTCCCATCCAGTCGTTGACCCATTCCATTGCGTTTCCGACAAAGTCGCAGAACGTGCTTTTTGTCTCGGCTTCTACTGTGCAGGGTTTGTGCAACTTAAAATCGGAGTTGTTTGCATTCCAGCTGTTTTCGGGATTCCATTGCTTTGATGCCGCTAGCGACCATTCTGCTTCTGTCGGCAAACGGTAGGCATCGACTTCTGCACTGAACGCGAAACCGGCAAGACTTGTGCAGTGGCCCTCAGAATCAAACGTAGCATCGGTGTAGCTGTATGCGGTATCTAAATTTTCTTTTTTACTTTTTTCGTTTGCAAAGAGAACTGCGTCAAAGAATGTTACGTTTGTTACAGGGAGTTCTGGATTTTCGCATTTCGAATTTTTCATGAGCTTTGAAAATTCGCCACATGTCACTTCGTGCTTGTCGATAAAAAAATCGTACGTAAATTCGACGACTTGAGTGGAGTCGAGTGTAACCGAGGAATTCGTTGATTTTACAAATACCATTCCGGCACGGTCATTTTGAATAGAATCGTGTGCTGAAGAACTGTTGTCTGAACAACAAACAAAAAGACTAGCGCTAAGTGCAAAAAGAATCCATTTCATGGTGAATCCTCATTCCTGACATTTTCTATAAGATACAAAAAAAGCAGCGGTGTGAATCGCTGCGGTAATGGAGAACTTGCGAAATCGCACAAGATTATTCTTCTTTAACGAATTCGTCTTTGCCAACGCCGCAAATGGGGCAAACCCAGTCTTCTGGCAGGTCTTCGAAAGCAGTTCCCGGCGCAATGCCGTTGTCGGGATCTCCAACTTCAGGGTCATAGATGTAGCCGCAGGCTTCACATTTGTATTTTGCCATATTTTTCTCCTTGCTTGATTAGGTTCCCTTTGTGAGCTTTTTTTAAACTATATAAATAAAAAAGAGAAAGTCAGATTTTTATATTTTTTTTGTGATTGATACCACTCGAATATACATAGCCGATATTTCTGTACTCAAGGACACCTCTGTTTTTGAACGCCTGTTGAAACGTGTGCCGGAATATCGCCAAAAAAAGGCGATGTCGTTTAAATTCCCGAAGGGAAAAATGCAGTCGCTAGGGGTTGGTTTATTGCTTCGGCAAGCGTGCAATGATGCTGGTTTTGCAGGCGCCGATGAGCATGTCGCGTATGGCGAAAACGGAAAGCCGTATCTTGTTGATTTTCCTCATGTTCAGTTTAATTTGTCGCATTCGGGCGAACGCGTTATGGGCGTGATTTCGCCATTTGAAGTGGGCTGCGATGTCGAAATAATCAAGGGCGACCGGGGACGGCTTGCAGAACGGTTCTTTAAGCCCGAAGAATCGGCGTGGATAAAACATTTTAAAACGCCCGAATTGCAATCCGATGCTTTTTACCGGTTGTGGACGCTCAAGGAATGTTATATGAAAGTGACGGGACGGGGCTTGTCGCTAATGCCCGACGCTTTTGCATTGAATGTCGATGTGGCGGAAAATATCAAGCTCTTTCACGATGGCGACCGCCCTGAATTCACGTTTCGTGAAATTGATTTGCACGACGGCTACCGTTATGCAGTATGCCTGAAAACTGATGGAAAAACCGCACCACAAGAAGTGAATGTAGTAGCGTTGAGCGATGAGTTGTGAGAATAAAGAAGTCGACAGTAAACAGTAGGCAATAGACAGGATTAGTTAGGCGGCGAAGCCGCAATCTCAAAGGGACGAAAGCCCCGTTCTCATACCTCACGGCTCAAAAACTCTAATGTAATCCACGAGCATTTCGTTCGGGAATTGCGTGTCGTCAATTTCAAAGCCGGGCCAGTTGCCTCCGACGGCGACGTTTAACAAAAAGAAAAATGGCTTGTGGAATTCCTCGGTGTCGCCGGTGTTGCCTTCGATTAAAATCTCGTGATACATAAAATCATCGACGAAGGTGCGTAGGTATTTTTCATCCCAAGTGAGCTTATACATGTGGAATTGCGTCACGTCTAGTTCGTATTTCTTGTCGCGGTAGTTGCCAGTGTTGTTCCCGTATGTCGCGTACTCGGAACCGTTAGCCCAGTGGTTCGTGCCATAGACGATGTTTTCGCTGTTGATTGTTTCGATGATGTCGATTTCGCCGCATGCCGGCCAGCCAACCGTGTCGAAGTTTTCGCCGAGCATCCAAAACGCAGGCCAAATTCCTTTGCCAACGGGGAGCGCAATGCGGGCTTCTACCGAGCCGTACTTGAACGAGAATTTGCCTTTGGAGAGCATGCGGGCGGAGGTGTACTTGGAGCCTTTGTAGTCTTCTTTTTGGGCACGGATGTGCAAAACGCCGTCTTTGACGTAGGCATTTTCTTTACGGTCGGTGTAGTATTCCTTTTCGTTGTTGCCCCAGCCCGAGGAACCCGTGCCGATGTCGTAAGTCCATTTGCTGGTGTCGATGGCTTCGCCATCGAATTCGTCATGCCAGAGGTACGAATCCGTGTTTACGTCATTGCGAG
>CAMZGI010000227.1 GCA_947306305.1 uncultured Fibrobacter sp. | reverse complement strand
GTCCTTCACGTTAGAAAGAATCAAGCCAAATTTAGAGAGTATGTTGTCAAATGTGGGTAAGCTCATATTTCTGTTCTTCTTTGATGTTACAAAAAAAATATAATAAACGCCCATTTAGTACGAACTAGCACCGCTAGTTTAACTTATCCAATAAATAATCTTTTTTTAACCAATAAAATGTAAATAAAACAAAATATCATATACAAATATTTACAATTAGCTAATATAAGCTTCTAATTTTCAAAAAATTGCGTTTATTTGAATAATTTCGCAAATTTACTAACAAAACTTTACACACAAGAAAACAACCAAACAACGTAAAAAAATATCATATAAACTCCTTCCACGCAAAAAAACGCACCCGATTTTCATCGGGTGCGTCTGCATTTTCGCTATTTTGCCGCTAGCGCAGCGAACAAATTTTAGTCGAGCGTGTGGACCAAGAGACCGTCGCGGAGCTTCGGTTCGAACCACGTGCTCTTCGGCGGCATGATTTCGCCAGCGTCGGCAATGCTCATGAGCTGGTCGAGCGTGGTCGGGTACATAGCAAATGCGCAAGCGCATTCGCCGCTATCAACACGCTTTACAAGTTCGCCGAGTCCACGGATGCCACCGACAAAGTCGATACGCTTGGAAGTACGCGGATCGTCAATGTCGAACATGGGCTTCAACACAAGCTTCTGCAACAGAGCCACGTCGAGGCTATCGACCGGACCCAAGTTCTTGAGGAACTTGTCCTTGAACGTGCAAGCATACCACTTGCCACCCATGTAGAAGTTCACCTGATTCTGCTTGGCAGGGCTCTGCATGCTCGGCAATTCTTCGATGTCGAACACGAGCTTCAGTTCTTCCATGAGCTGTTCTGGAGTGCGACCGTTCAAGTCCTTCAACACGCGGTTGTAGTCCAAAATCTTGAGCTGCGTGCTCGGGAAGAGGATGGCGAGGTAACGGTTGTATTCTTCTTCGCCAGTGTTCTTCGGGTTCTGTTCGGCACGGTAGCTGGCTGCGCGAGCACCAGCGGCACTGCGGTGGTGACCGTCAGCGATGTAGCTCACCGGCACAGATTCAAAGGACTTGCGGATAGCTTCGATTTCAGCGTCATCGTCAATAATCCAAACCGTGTGGCCAAAGCCGTCGCCCTTGCTCACAAAGTCATAAACAGGCTTACGCTTGGTCACTGCGCCAAACAAGTCGAACTGGCCGTTGTCGCGGTAAGTGAGGAACACCGGACCCGTGTTGGCATTGGTGGCGAGCACATGGCGCAAGCGGTCTTCTTCCTTGTCTGCACGGGTAAGTTCGTGCTTCTTGATAGTGCCGTTGAAGTAGTCGGCAGCCGGAACGCAGCAAACAAGGCCGTACTGTTCACGACCGTTCATGGTCTGGCGGTAAATGTAGAGGCAGGGCTTCTTGTCAAAAGCAATCACGCCATCTTCGATCATCTTGTCGAGGTTTTCACGAGCGTGGGCATAGACCTTCGGGTCGTATGCATCGACGGAGTCCGGGAGTTCCAGTTCCGCACGAGTCACGCGCAAGTAAGAATGCGGCAAGCCCTCGGCCATAGCCTTGGCTTCGGCGCGGTTCATCACGTCGTAAGGGAGAGCAGAAATTGTCTCAGCTTCAGCCGGGTTCACCGGACGCAAAGCCTTGAACGGATAAATGTGCATCATAGGTTTCTTTCCTTTGTGAGATTCTTTAATTAAAACTTCGTCTTCGGCAATCAAGTTATGGATATAACCCGTCTTTGCCTCAATCCATTTTTTCTTTCTGTAACTTACGATGAAATAAGCTAGAAAAAAGAAGATGGTTCCGCCAATTGCGGCGACAATTGTAATGCCAATCATGAACGCAAGCAGGTGGTCTGCGGCGTTATTCCACAAATGGCCAATCACCGCTGTAAAATTCTTGAACGAAAGCCCTTGGAATTCATCGAGGAAGTCAAACGCAATCGGATCCGGGTTGACGATTTTGCAGCCAAGAACGTAGCCCGACGGGTAGAAAAATCCAAACTGGGTCAGCGGGTTTGCAACGAACGACGACACGATGCCGGGCACTTTCGGGAGCCTGAAAAGAGCACAGAAAGCGACCGTCAAAATGATAGCAACGCCAATAGTGGGCCAAATACCAATGAATACACCTGCCGCAACCGACCACGCCACACGCAACGCATCTTGCCTACGCGGGAACATTCGATTGTAATATATACGGCTTAATCGCTTGTACTTTGGTTCGGTGGTCCGCTTTCTTCTTACCATATCACCTCATTAATAATTTCACGCCAAAGATAGTAAATATAGACGAGAGACTAAAGACTAGAGACGAGAGTAAAGCCTTTGTTCTATAAAAGGGGGAAGACGCCCCCTGATTGCAGCCCCGGCTTACATTGTCACCCCGGCCACCGTGCCGGGGTCACCTTTCCCCATTACAATAAAAACGCCGGGTCTTCCATCACCCCCTCGAACGGGGCTTCAATCGCCAGCCCCGTAACGCCCCGGCTAGTTCTTTAGGCAACGGACAGAATACCCGTTGTACTTGTAGTAGTCGTTCAGAAACGCATACTCTCCGTAGTAGTCCAGGTATATGCATTCGACGCTGTAGCTACCGTGCTCAGTGGCACTCCAGAAATAGGTCTCTTTGCCACCGCCGAAGAAACCGTTATCGTAGTTCCCATGGCCAGCAGGGAGCGCAGAGAATCCATACGCATCCGTACCATCGCCACTTTCGTACCAACCCGTCTGAGACCTTAGAATTTTACTAGCAGTCGATTTTCCACCCACTTCGGTAAATAGAGTTTTCCATTCGGTTTCAGTCGGCAGGTGCCAGCCGTTGGGGCAAATTCCCTGAACCGTTGCTGGGAGCGTGCAAGCCATGCCGTAGCCGCAGACCACACCGTTGCCACCGTCATACAAAGCAACCGAGTCAATCGCCGCCGTCCAGGTGTAAAGACGTCCGGCCACATCGCAGTTTTCAACCTTGTTGCCATAACACCAATTTTTACCAACCAAACTTGGAGTTGTTACACTATCAGCATAGTTCAGGTTTTCAGCCATCCACACCTGATTACCGATTTTCACAGTCTTGTAAATTTGACCATCGCGGGAATCCGTCATTGAACCGTAGTCTATTTCAGGATTCAAATAAGCGTCCTTCGGCATATCCCAACTCCAACCATCACCATTTTTCCCGCTCGATGAAGAACTCTGATTACTAGAAGACGTCCCATCCTTCAGGCAACGAACAGAAAAACCATAGTTCATGCTGACGTTGTACAGGCCTGCAGTGCCGTATTCGTAGTTCAATCCCATGTCGTACGCGAAGTAGCTAAGGCCATCAGTAGAGTAGCTAAAGCCAACAGTAGAAGTCCAGAAATCTGCGTAGTCTCCATCGCTTTTGAAATAACCTTCGTTGTGGAAAAAGTCACCGTAGTGCCTGCGGCCGGCAGGCAGCGCGGAAAAGCCCACATCGTCCGTACCATTGCCATTTTTTTTCCACCCAGTCTGAGACATAAGAATCATACCAGCTGTAGATTTTCCGCCCACTTCGGTAAACAGGGTGTACCATTCAGAGTAAGTCGGCAAATGCCAACCATCGGGACAAATTCCCTGCACCGTATCAGGTAAACTACAGCGTTTGCCGTTACCGCAGTTCTGCGGATTGTCGGCATCGGTCGCCAGCTTCACCGAATCTATCGCAGCCGTCCAAGTGTAAAGACGACCCACCACAGCACAATTTTCAGCATTGTTGTTATAGCACCAGCTGCGCTCCAACAGACTCGGAGTCTTAATACTATCAGCATAATTCAAGTTTTCAGCCATCCACACCTGGTTCCCGATTTTCACAGTCCTATAAATCTGACCATCACGGGAATCCGTCATTGAACCGTAGTCTATTTCAGGATTCAAATAAGCTTCCTTCGGCATATCCCAGCACCTGTCCCCATCAATTTCATTATCTTCGTTCGATGAAGAACTCTGATTACTAGAAGACGACTTTGCCTTACCCTTACTGCTGGACGATGATTTTGCCTTTTCGCTACTAGAAGACGAAACAGTCTTCTTACTTGAGGAAGAACGTTTTTGGCTGCTAGAAGAACTCTGAATATCTTCAGAATCAGATGTTCCTTTGTCACTTGGAGCGTTAGCACCACTGTCGCCACCGCAAGCCGCAAGCAAAAGCATACCAGAAACAGCCGCAGCAGCCACGCACCCACGCAAAGACATCTTTCCACACCACAAATTCTTCAACAACATAAGATTCTCTCAAACAAAGTTTTTTTTCAAATATAGATTATTTGATTCTATTAGAGTAATCATATCCTTACGTCATTCTAAGCAATGTGCTTACGCGTCATCCTGAGCGCTAGCGAAGGATCCAGTAAAGCTACCGATAAGCAACAGGATTCTTCGGGGCAAGCCCCTCAGAATGACGATTAAAGTTTTTTGATGTTGCAAACCATAAACAGCAAATTTTTTAATTTTTACCACATGAAACACTTGATCTCGAAAGAAGGCTTTGAAAAATTCAAAGCGGAATGGGAACATCTCAAATATGTAGAAAGACCTGCAATGATTAACCAGGTCCAAGCCGCCGCAGCAGAAGGCGACCGCAGCGAAAATG
>CAMZGI010000226.1 GCA_947306305.1 uncultured Fibrobacter sp. | reverse complement strand
TAATCGGGTTACGGTAACGGAATTCCGAAGCGTATTCGACTTCGACCGGAACGCCAGCCAAGTCTTCGATCATGTATTCGCCCACCATGCCAGCGTAGTAGCTAGTGCCGCAGGCCGTAATGATGATGCGGTTGATGTTCCTCAGTTCCTTGATGTTCGTGTCGAGACCGGCGAGCTTGGCGTTGCCTTCGGCGACGAGCAAACGACCGCGAGTCGTGTTGCGCAGCACATCGGGCTGCTCGAAAATTTCCTTGAGCATAAAGTGCGGGAAACCGCCCTTTGCCACAGCGTCTGCGTCGAATTCCACGTCCTGGACTTCGCGCTGCACTTCGTGGCTGCTCATGTTGACGATGGAATAGCCGCCGTCCTTGATTTGCACCACGTCGTTGTCGTCCAGATACACAACCTTTTGCGTGTGGTTGATGATTGCAGAAACGTCACTGGCGAGGTAGAAATCCCCGTCGTTCCCGATACCGAGGATAAGCGGGCTTCCGCGGCGGGCGCCGATGAGGACGTTCGGTTCTTCGCTGCTAATGACACCAAGACCAAAAGTACCTTCAATTTGCTTGAGAGCCTTGAGAACGGCGGACTTCAAGTCGCCATTATAATAACGGGCGATGAGGTGAGCCACGACTTCGGTATCTGTTTCGGACTTGAACTGGACGCCTTCGTCGATGAGCTTAGCCTTGAGGCTTGCGTAGTTTTCGATGATGCCGTTATGGACGATTGAAATCTTTCCGTCGTAGCTTGTGTGCGGGTGGGCGTTCATTTCGGTAGGAGCGCCGTGAGTTGCCCAGCGGGTGTGCGCGATGCCAATAGCGCCCTTGAGGGGATTGTCTTTCAATTTGTCTTCGAGAGCTTTAATTTTGCCAGAAGCACGAACTACTTTAATAACCCCATTGTCGATGACTGCGACTCCCGAGCTGTCGTAGCCGCGATATTCCATTTTCTTAAGCCCTTCCACGAGTACTGGAAGAGCGTTCCCCTTGCCATTATATCCGATAATTCCGCACATAATATTCCTATGTATTTAAAATTTTAGAAGAAAATATACTAAAGCAAAGGTAAAAAGAAAATTAAAGTCCGCTTTATTTGTTCTCTTTTGCTATTTTAAGAGGGTCAATTTTTCATAGAGGATAAAAATGAAGACCAAATTGATTCTTGCAGCTGGCGCTTTTGCCATGCTTATGACAGGTTGTGATCTGTGCAAATCTGCTTCTGCAGAAAAAACCTCCCTTGTAACCGAAAAGGACAAGTACAGCTACGCTCTCGGTGCTCATTTCGGTAATCAGGCTCGTTTCCAGCTTGTGACCCGTGATTCCATCGATCTCGATCTGGACCTCTTTATTCAGGCTTTCAAGGAACGCTACAACGAAGATTCTGCAAAGTTCCTTATGAACGATTCCATTATTATGGAAACGCTCAACAAGCTTTCTGAAGACCGTCAGGCCGAAAAGGCAAGAAAGGACAGCATTGCTGCCGCAAAGAACAAGGCTGATGGCGAAGCTTTCCTCGCATCTAACAAGACAGCCGAAGGCGTCGTGACGACTGCTTCTGGTCTTCAGTATAAGATTGTTACCGAAGGTACGGGCGCAACTCCGACCGACGAAGACAAGGTCAAGGTTCACTACACGGGTACGCTCCTCGATGGCAACAAGTTCGATAGCTCTGTCGATCGTGGCCAGCCGCTCGAATTCCCTGTTACGGCTGTGATTCCGGGCTGGACTGAAATGCTCAAGCTCATGAAGGTTGGCGAAAAGGTTATCGCATGGATCCCGAGCGAACTCGCTTACGGTCCGCGTGGCAACCGCGCTATTCCGGGCAACTCCGTCCTCAAGTTCGAAATGGAACTTTTGGAAGTGATTCCGCCTGCAAAGGCTGAAGATCCGAAGGCTGATGCCAAGGCTAAGGGCAAGAAGAAGTAATCCTAGCTCTTCATTGCAAATTTAAAACCCTGCGGAAATACAACCGCAGGGCTATTTTTTTGGACAATCGCTTCGCTCATGTACCAACTGCTCAGCTCGGTCATGCCCAACTGCGTTGGTCGCGACTCTCGCCTTACGCATTTGTCGTCTCTCGTCAAACCCATCACCATTCCATCGCAATTTTCGCGACGAGGATTCGGCGACTCGCCTCATCAATTTTAGTCGGGTCCATTTCCATTCCCAAGAGCCCCGCGATAATGACGAACGGGCTGGGCGTAGTCCCTTGGTTGTTGCACTTGACGCGGATGGTCATCGTCCTGTCTTGAATTTCGATACCCAGCACCTGCTCGTTCAAATCCATTTGCTGCCCACGATGGTTCGTGACGATTGGCAGCGTTTTTTTCTTGAACTTTTCCATGAGGTCTGCAGGGATGCTTTCGGGCGTGTGGCGGTACACCATCGCCTTGGGGAAGTGCTTTGAGAGCTTTTCTTTGAGCGGTTCGATATCCACGATTTCCATGCCATGCGGGAACGGAGCGCTGAGCTTTTCGATGGTCTTTTGCTTCCCTTCGGGAGATATATCGAGCGGTTGAAGCAAATCGACGCTGATGAGTTCGCAGTACGTTTCGAGGCCGAGCGGGAGAGCTCCCATGTTCACGATACGCGGCTTGGGGCTGAAGCCTTCGCTGAATTTAATCGGAATGCCAGCACAGATAAACGTGCGCTCAAAGAAGCTGAGCATGTTCTGGTGCGGCAAGAATCGGCTGATGCCCGATTTTTTAAATGTAATCTTGTAACTGTAATGGACTTTTTGGCTGGGACGTCGGTCAGCGACGAGCTTTTTGATTTCTTCAGGAGTGCGGCTGGGAGCCTTGTGGCGCACAGGATCGTTCGCGAGAACGATTTCTTTACCAAAGCCAGGAATGCCGCACTTTTGGCAGTCGCCCCATTTGCAGTTTGGCACTGGAGCAGAAGTCGGATCGAACGCTTTTTCCCATTCGCGACGCAAGTATTGCTTTGTCGTGCCTGCATGGATAAAGTCCCATGGGAAAATTTCGTCCTTGTCGCGTTCGCGGTAAACCCAGCTTGTGTCGTAGCCGCATTCTTCCCAAACTTGCAGCCACTTTTCAAAGTCAAAACGGTAGCTGTCGCTTTCGAAGATGATGCCTTTCTTGTATGCCGCATAAATGACAGGACCAAGACTGCGGTCGCCGCGGCTATAAACTGCTTCGAGGAAGCTTGTTTCCCAAGCGGCCCAGTTGATTTTGACGTTCGGGTGCTTGTAGAACTTTTCTCGCACGTAACGGATGTGACCTAGTGCCGTTTCTTTGTCCATGAACGGAGCCCATTGCAGGCCCGTAAAGGATTTCGGAATGAGGATGCCGATTGAAACTGCAATTTGGATGCCGCGATTGTACTTGCGACCAATCTTCACGAGATTGAAGATAAGCTCGCAGAAAGCCTGCATGTCGTCAAGGTTTTCTGTCGGGAACCCGATCATCGTGTAAAGCTTGATTTTATTGAACCCGCTAGAAAAGGCGTGCTCTGCTGCATCGTACATGTCTTGGTCGCTGATGGTCTTGTTGATCATCTTGCGAATGCGTTCGGAACCTGTTTCGGGTGCGAACGTGGCGCTTCGACCGCCTTTGAGCGCTGCCACTTTTTCAGCGAGACTTTGTCCGAAACTATTGACGCGGATGCTCGGCAAGCTCACATCTACGTTGTCATAAAACGGATCGTCGATGATGGAATCGGTGAGTGCCTCGACCGGCTTGTAGTCTGCGGTAGAAAGCGACAAAAGTCCGAGTTCGCGTTCGCCTGTCGCCTTGATGCCCGCTTTCGCGATATCCAAGACATCATCTGGATCGAGCTCGCGGCAAGGTCTGTACCAAATGCCCGCTTGGCAGAAACGGCAGCCCTGCGCACAACCTCGCATCACTTCTACGCTAAAGCGATTGTGGACAAGTTGCATGTTCGCGATCAAATTCTTGACAGGGTAGTCCTTCGGGTCAAGATATGGAATGAACTGACGACGCACGCCGTTTGTTTTTTCGTAAGGACCTTTTGCAGGTTCCTTGGGAACGATAACTCCGTATTCATTTTTGACAACTTCGCGGAGGCTTGGAACATAAACGCCGTCGAGCTTGGCGAGGTTTTTCAAGATCTCCGCACGCGGAAGCCCTGCTTTGCGGCCTTCGCCAACGCAACGCACAAAGTCAACGACAAGCTTTTCTCCGTCGCCAATCATGAACGCGTCAAAGAAGTCCGCGACCGGTTCCGGGTTGCCCATCGCAGGTCCGCCCGACACAATAATCGGGTCGCTCTCGGCACGATCTTTTTGCCAAGCCGGAATGCCCGCTAATTCAAGCACGTAAGGAACGTTTGTAAAATTCAATTCCGTTTGGAGCGTAAGCCCTACCACCTCGAAATCCTTGACCGCCGTGTAGCTTGCGTGCGTGTAAAGCGGAATGTCGTACTTTTTCATTTCGCGAGCCATGTCGTCCCACGGAGCGAACGCTACTTCGCAAAGCAAATCCGGTTCGCGGTTCAGCACATGGTACAGAATGCGCAGCCCATTGTTGCTCATGCCGATTTCGTAAGTGTCCGGGAACACGAACGCCATGCGGGCGAGCATCTTGCTGTGGTCTTTGATGACGCTGTTGGCTTCGCCGCCCATGTAACGGGCGGG
>CAMZGI010000225.1 GCA_947306305.1 uncultured Fibrobacter sp. | reverse complement strand
ATCCTTGGCCGACGCTTTTTTTCACTTTAGAAATTTTTTTTGATAATGAATATCTATAAAAGAATGAGATTTGTGCTTGCTTGTGCCGCAGTTTTGACTGTGGCTGTTTTTGCGCAAGATGATGAAGTGACGCAATTTGATGATTTTGCGGATGAAAATGAAAATTCGGCGATTAGCACGGATGCTACAAATTTTTCGGCGAATGGTGCCGCAGCTGCGAACTCCTCTGCAAATTCGGAAGATGTCACAAAATTAGATTTGCTTTCTGTCGAAACGGATGCAGAGGCGGAGCAGGCAGCCATAGCGAAACAGGTAGAAACGGTTTCGACGATTGATGCTGCTGAATTGCAGAATACGAGCAAGAGCGTTTCTAAGGCGATTAATTCTGCGTCGGGCGTGAAGGTCCGCAAATCCGGTGGCATGGGCAGCGAAGGAAAAATCAACATTCGCGGCATGGAAGGCAAGAATATCAAGGTGCTCGTGAATGGAGTTCCTGTCGAGACTCAAGGAAATTTGGGACTTGACGATATTCCTATTGACCAAATTGCCGATATTGAAGTTTATAAGGGGTACATTCCTGCACGTTTTGCGACGGATGGTGCTGGCGGCGCAATCAATATAGTGACTAAGAAACGTCCTGCAAATTCTATTGATGCATCTTATAGTTTTTCGAGTTTTAATATGCACAAGGTTTCGGTGAGTGCGAGCCATCTAATCGATAGCATTGCTGGCGGTGCGAATCTTGAATTAGGCGTGTCGGGGTATTTTAACCATTCCGATAACGATTACGAATTTACTTCACCGTTCATGATAAGTTCTACAGGCAAGGATACTAGCGTTGTTCACGATCATGACCGTTACACTTCGTACAATGTTCAGGCATTTGCAAATTTGATGAATGCGTGGTTTGATCAGATTTCGCTTGGTGCAAGTTTTGGTGTGTTTGATAAGGAAATTCAGGGCGTAGCCAATCGCATTATGGAGGCAACTACAGAAGGTTATAATTTTGGCACTTCGCTTGGGCTTGCAAAGAAAAATTTGTTCGTGAAAAATCTTGAATTTAACGATTTCTTTTCGTTCAGTTTTGCTAAGAATAAAGTCGTTGATACGAGCCGCGTTCATTGCCGTAACTGGTTTAGCTGCGATACGGCAAAGAAAAATGTGGGGGAACTCACTTCTATGGGGCTTCCGCGATTGAGGATTATACGTGCGTATGATTTCAATAATTTGCTGAATTTTGATTATCAGTTTGCACAAAATCAATTTGTTTATTGGAATACGCTTTTTAGATATCATAAGGAAAATCCTGAAGATGATATCGGTTCGAAAATGGTGGGCTTTAATACAGCGGGATTTCCGGGAAAAACGTGGTCTGTAACGACTGGGCTTTCGCTTGAAAATAAATTTTGGAATTCGAAAATTCAGAATTTGCTTGGTGTAAAGTTCCATTTCCTTGCTGCTGAAATTTCGATTCCGCCCACGAGTGCTCTTATTGAACCGTCAATCGAAACGAACGATTACGAGAATTTTAGCTACGATGAAAGCTTGATGCTCCAAATTGCAAAGCCGCTTTCGATTAAAGCGTCTTATCAGCATGCGGTGCGTTTGCCGACTCCCGAAGAACTTTTTGGCGATGGCATTCGAGTGAGTGCTGCGACGAATCTCAAACCCGAAGAAGCTGATAATTTCAATGTTGGAATTTCTATTGATTTACAGGAATTGCCGCTGGTGGCACGGCTCCGTTTTGATGGTGATGTTTTTTATTCGTATTATAAAAACCGCATCCATTATATGAGTTCTGCTCAAATGTCAACACCTTACTTCAACATGAATCCGATTCGTGGCTGGGGCTACGAAGGCGATGTGAAGTTGGATGTAAACGAGTGGATTTTGCTCGGTACGAACTGGACGTTCCAAGACTTGCGAAACATTGAATACAATGCTAAACAGGGCATCCCGAAAAATGCCATTGTCCCAAATATTCCTCGATTTTTTATGAACTACCTTGCGGAATTCCATATAGGCGATTTGTTCAATAAGGAAGATTTTTTGAAAGTTTGGTGGTCTGCAAATTACACGGATGAATATTTCTATGGCTGGAAAATCAGTTCTCGCCAAAGCAGAAAAATTAAATCGGCGTTTACGCAGGATGTTGGCATTGAATACTCCGTGATGGATAATCGCTTGGGATGGAGTTTTGAAGTCGATAATATACTGGATAGCGAGTCGTATGACAAGTATGGTGAAAGTAAACCGGGTAGAACGTTTGCAACTAAGATTCGCTACAGCTTTAAATAAAGGAATAAAAAAATGTGTTTGTCTGAAATGAGTGAAAATCAGAAAGGTCTGATTCAAAAAATCAACGGGGACTCCCGTTTTGTATCTCGTGTGGTGTCGATGGGACTCCCGCCGAGTAGTCCGTTTTTGGTGTTGCAAAACGATGGCCGCTCGCCTGTGCTCGTGTATTCGCACGATACGATGATTGCGATTAATCGCAAGGAATGTGCTCTGATTGATGTGGAGATGGCATGAAAACGATTGCGTTGCTCGGTCAGCCGAACTCTGGTAAATCTACGCTTTTTAACGCTTTGACTGGTTCTCATCAGCATGTGGGCAACTGGCCCGGAAAAACAGTAGAAAGAGCGGAAGGCTATTTTACATTTGATGAAGAAGTGTATCGTGTTGTCGATTTGCCGGGTAGCTATGGGCTTACGGCGAATTCCGCCGAAGAAGTGGTGACGCGTAATTTTGTTGAAAATGGCAATGCTGACCTTGTCTGCATTATTGTGGATGCTTCGCAACTGGAACGCAGCCTTTACATGCTTGCGGATTTTGCGGGAATTGAACGCCCTGTGATGCTTGTACTCAACATGATGGATGTTGCCGAGCAGAAAGGCAAGAAGATTGATGTTCAGAAACTTGAACGGCTTTTGAATATTCCTGTACTTGGGTTTGTTGCTGCTGATACGGATAGCTATTCTCGTTTTTTTGAAACTTTGAAACGGGCGACTGAAAAACCTGCGAAAATTTCGTCTGAAATGATTCGTAAAATTGCAATCGCAGATGTAAATGAAAATGTTGCAAAGGATCGCGAATCCTCGCCGGTTGTGGCACTCGAAAAATTGCTTGATGGCTTGGATTTTGGCAATCGTGAAAAGTTCTGGATGGTGTCCAAAATTTTGGAAAATGATTCGCTAGTTTGTGCAGAAATTAAATCGTCTGTTGCTTTTGAACATTGGAATCAGATTAAGAAGATTTTGAACGATGAAGGCTCTAATGGTGGGTTGATTACTGGCGAGGCAAAGTACCGCTTTATTGCGGATACGCTTCGCGAGGTGTCTTCGAGTATCGAGAAATCGACGAAGCTTTCTCGCTTTGATAAGTTGGCGACGCACCGCATTTGGGGAAAGTTTGTTGCGTTCTTTATTCTGGTGATTACGCTTGCGGTGAGCATGACCATTGCTACTCCGGTGATTTTGGGCTGCTTTGCCGCTCAGGGTGGCGTAGCTCCGCATGTGGAGGCGATTTGTGCATCGCTTGGCTTGTGGCCTTTGGTAGCTTCATTTATCAATGGTGTTTTGGTAAGCGGGCTTTCCGTGACGATTGCGATGATGGCATTTGTGTTTTCAATTCTCGTGACGTTTGGTTTGATGGAAGATACGGGGTATCTTGCGAGATCTTCGTATGTGTTTGATTCTTGGCTCTCGCGTTTAGGTTTGCACGGGAAGGCTTTTATGCCGCTAGTTTCGGGGCTTGCATGTACAGGCGGTGCTGTGTGCGGAACTCGTGTTTTGGATACTCGCGGACAGCGTTTGTTTGCAATGACGCTTTTGTGGTCGATTCCATGTGGTGCGAAAGTTTCCGTGGTGCTTTTCTTGGCTTCTGTTTTCTTTGGATCCTCGGCACCTTTATTTGGCTTGATTTATGTGGCGTTGATTTTCGGGTCGTTCTGGCTTTCGGCAAAGATTTTTGGCAACAAGCTTGTTCCAGTTGATGAACGCGTCGGGATGATTATGGAACTCCCGCCGTACCACAAGCCGCATTGGAAAATTTTGATGAAGACGGTGGGTCGTAATGTTTGGGAAGTCTTTAAAAAGGCAATTGTTGTTATTTGGCTGATTTCGTTTATCTTTTGGGCTATATCTTATTCGAGTGATGGCTTGGTGACGCATAGCCTGTTGTATCGCATTGGCGGGCTGATTGAGCCGTTTACGCAAATTTTTGGAATGCGTTGGCAATTGTTCATTTCTTACTTGGGCGGCATCTTTAGCAAGGAAGCTTCGCTTGGCGTGATGAGCGTTGTGTTCTCTAGTTCGAGTGATGCGTTCTCGCTTGTAGCCCGTAATGCTGCTGCGGAAAATTTGGGCGAAGTGTTGCGTGCTGCAGTTTCGATTCCCGAAGCGCTTGCGTTTATATTTGCTTCGATGTTCAATGTCCCTTGCGTTCTTGCGATGGGTACAACGTATCGTGAAACTCGTTCTGTAAAATGGACAGCCGCGATTGCTGGCTACTATTTTGCAATTTCCTTAGGGCTTGCGTTTATTGTATATCACATTGCGTTGTGGGCGATTTGATCTTCTAAAACCCAGACTACAATAGAAGAGGGTGTGGCGTGCC
>CAMZGI010000224.1 GCA_947306305.1 uncultured Fibrobacter sp. | reverse complement strand
GCAAGTCAATTACTTCGCGGGGGTGATTTTCGCACCTGCAACAGTTGACTTGATGAACTTGCGAACATCTGCGCCAATTTCTTCGTAAAGGGCGTCCCAAATATTGGAAACCTTGTCCACAACAGAAAGGTCGTCCATCGAATACTTGGAATCAACTTTGGGAGCGACTCGCAAAACATTCTTGTCGCCAAGGTTTGCACATGCTTCGTAGTAGCCGGAATTTCCAGTACGTGCGACCCATTCTTCCAAAATGTACTTGCCCCAACCAATGACGCTCTTATCCTTAGGAGCATTGTTCGGACGAAGCATTCCCGTATTGAAAGAAAGAATCTTGTAGTCGCCCTTGAATTCCTTTGCCTTGTTCAAGCCAGATTCCAAGACCATGATGGGGTCGTTCGCCCACAAGCCACCGTCGCAATAAATTTCCTTTTTGCCATCTTTGTTGCGGCTTACGGTATCAAAGTACGTCGGAGCGGAGCAGCTCGAAAGCACAGCAAACCATTGGTCAGACATGCCATCGCCACGGTCCCAGACCTTTTCGACGCTATCGCCATTCATGAACGTTGCCGGGATATAGATGGGCTTTTTGAATTCGTACATCTTGTAACGGAACTTCTGCTGCAAGAGTTTTTTGAGCTTGGAATTGTCGTAACGGTAATAGTTGCTCGTAAGAATCTTGGCCGCGCTTACCTTGGTAAAAATAGCGGACAAATTATCTCTATAAAGGTTGTAAAGTTCCGATGCGGTATAGCCAGTGCAAAGGCCTGCGGCTACAATGGAGCCCGTTGACGTACCGGCAAAAGCAGAGCCATGGTCTGCAAGAGCAAAACCGAGATCGTCTTCAAGACGACGCATAAACTGTAAAGGACCAATACCGAGAGCGCCACCGCCCGAAATGGTAATTGCAAGTTTCATCAGATTCTCCTTATAGAAATAAAATCGACATTATGAAAATAACTCATACAAATTGTTTTTTGCAAGAAAATTTTAGTAAAATAATCTCTACAAGTTTATGTTCTTATAAAACGCAGTGGATCCATCCCCTTTAAAAGGGTCTGGATAACGACAGAAAAGCACCACAATGAACCGTTACTTTTTGCGGAGAACGGTGAGGAGCTGTTTTGCACGGGTGGCACCGACCAAAAGACGGCGTTTCCAGTCATCGCGGCGGCTAATTTCGGACGGTTCCTCCACATCTACAAGGATGACCGCCACGGCATCGAGCCCTTTGATTCGGTACGCGCTCACGATATTAACTTTATCCTTAATCAGCTTCTTGCCGCCGACTCTGTTCCATACAAACCGTTCGTCCTTCAAGTTCTTGAGCCCCGAGCTTCTTTCGCTGCACATCGAAACCACGAGAATATCCGAACTCGAAAGTTTGTACCTATCCACCAGATAATCGTAGCTATCGACCAGCAACTTTTCTTGCTCCGACGCATCTGTATAGCGGAATTCCTTTACCGCCTTTCCTTGCAACGTGTTGTTATAGCATTGCAGACGAATTCCCGTATTTTTCGCGACCCATTCGAGAATTTTCTTTGTATTGCGGAAACCACGGTTGAGCACAATTACAGGCATCGCCTTGACTTGCGGATTCTCAATTCCATCGCGAGTTCCGTAAAGTCGCTGCGCAGGGTCATAAAAGAAGCGGACGATTCCACGTTCGGTATCACGCAGCAAATCCACCATCGTATCGACCCATTCCCCGGCGAAATCCTGACCTTCGTCGATAATGACCGCGTCAAAGAAGAACTTTTCACGCATCTTCTTGTCTTTACGCATCACCAGCTTCGCCTGCGTAAAAGCTTGCGGCAAATCCTTGTCGTAATACTGCGATACGTCCTTGCCCATCTTGGGAAGAATCTTTACCGCCTTTGCGTATTTTTTGCACCATTCCGAATAAGCGTGAATTTCAACAGGAGCAAAGCTCACTCCGCCATCCCTGCCATACCGTTTTAAAACTGCGGCACGGTCACGTTCCAAAACCTGATCCATTTCTCTTTGCAGTTCATCGGCGAGCAAATCGTTATAGCAAGCAATCGCAACACTCTTGCCAATACGCGAAAGACGCAGAGCTTCCCACACGACCATGCGGGATTTTCCTGAACCAGCAACCCCTTCGACTCTCATGCGGGCGTTTCTGGAAATCGATTCCATCATCATCTGCTGCATTTCGGTCGCCTGTTCGGCATACGGATTTTCGAGCTTAAGCACATCGCCCTCGCTCACCACGTCGCCATTGCCATCCAAAAAATTCTGCAAAGCAAAATACGCTTCTTCGTCCAGGTAATCGTTCGGATAAGGCGTTCCGCCAAAAGCCTCTGCTGGCGTTTTCAAAATTTCAATCAAACGCTCTTCGAACTTTTTCACGTCCCACATGTCGGGACCAAGCAAAACACGGCGTTGCGGAAGTTCAGCAAGCGGGAGTCCTTCCATGCAATTCATGTCGCTAAAGCACACTGCCCACTGGACGCGAACCCTGTAAAATTCCTTGTTCGCAGGAGCACGGAGCAGCAACTTCATGTATTCGTGCAATGGAGAAATCAGTGTCACGACCTGCTCGACCGGATTTTTTCCGTCATCCATTACTTTGCCGCTCTGCAACCAGACAATCTGCCCATTAGACTGACGACGAGTCGAAATCGTACCCGACTTGCATTCCACAATGAGCATCCCGTAAACGCGGTGGTAAAAAATGCAGTCCACTTCGCGGTACATCGAGCCACTCCCCGGAAGGTCGAAATTCAGCCTGCGGTTCATCCATACTTGCCAATCGTCATCGAGCGAAGCAGCTATACGCGCCAATTCAATTTCGACACGCGAAGGATTATTCGGATCAACATTTGCGCGAATGGACATAAAACGCTCCTTTTTTTTGCAATATAAAAACCTTGCAATTTTTAATATGGAATAAAAAAATCCCCGTCTCAATTTGAACGGGGAAACTAATTGAAAATTAGAGGTCTTTACTTTTCGCAGCCAGCGCCCTTGCCGTTAGGATCGTGCGGATTTTCGCCGTCCTTCCAGCAATTAGCCGTATCCAAGACATCGCCCTTCTTGAAGGTGGACCAGTCATCGCGCCACTTGTAGTTGTTGTCCTTCGTAGTGTTGATGGTGGTGAGGTAATGGTCGAGCAAGTACTGCGGACATTCAACTTCTTCCCAGTGGTAGGTCGGATTGTCGGCGGCCATGAACCAGTCGGCGAACCAGTGGCAGCCACGCAGCAAGTTGGGGAAGCCAGCGTTGCCAAATGCAGCATCGCACATGTCCCTGACACACTGCTGATAAACTTCGAGCTTGTTATCGTAACCGTGCTTGCTCTGGCATTCGGTGAGGAATCCGCCAAAACCTGCGCCCCATTTGATGTTCTGGCCGTTGACCTGCGTAGAGAGAGCGTCAAAGGCGCCCACACCGCCACCCGGAACCATCAAGTCGAACTGGCCAACTTCCACATCATGACCGATGTTCGAAGTCATCACGACCATGTGCTTGCCCTTGAGAGCCTTGTGAGTTTCTTTAGCAGCGTTGTTCCCGCTTGCATCCTTGAAGCTTCCGTCGTATTGCAAATGGAAGCACTTGCCGCAAGTCGTCTGGGAACCAGGACCAGCCACATAAGCGTAAGAAAGAGAATCGTTCACTGCAATCGGAGCCATGTCCGTACAAGTGAACACGCCCTTCGCCTTGGCACTGCCGCAAGCGTTGTTCGTGCCTTCGTAACCGAACCAGTATTGAGTCACACCACTACCCACAGTAAATGTCGGAACTTCTACGTCGTGGATGTTGCAGTTGCGGGCTGTCGTCATGCCCTTCTGGTAAGAAGCCTCGGTCGTCGTATCGGTCTTGCCTTCTTGACCATTGCTAATCCAAGAGCAGTGCGGCTTGCAAGCATCCCAGTAACGGCTATTCCAGCCCTTATTGCTGTTGCTCAAAATGTCCTTGGTGTATTCAGCAGGAGGCGGACCGTAAGATTCAATAGGCGGGAATTCGCCAGCAGCGAGATTTGCAGAGCTAGAGCTTTCGGCTGCGGACGAAGCCGGTTCAGTAGCAGAGCTTGTCGGTTCGGCGGCAGAGCTTAAACCCGAATTCGGATCGGTCGCACTAGAACTCGGCACAGAATTCGGAGGAACCACAGCAGAGCTCAAAGCCGGATTGACCGCACTGGAGCCCGGAACAATAGCGGAGCTCAGGCCAGGAGCTGCGCCACCTGCACTGGAGCTGCTTTGAGTATTCGGAACAAAGTTTGCATCGCAATGCTGCAAAGCGTTCAAGTCCACACCGGACATCGCTATGCCATTTGCGTCAAAGATATTGCCAGCGCCATCAAAAGTGCCAACAGGATTATCGACGACATCCGTCACAACACCATCATCGCCAATAATCCAATAAGAATTCCCCACTTCGACAAGCCAACCAGAACGTGTAAGCGTCATCAAGGAACAAATGTTAGACGGCGTGACCGGAGCGTTCGGAGCAGGATCAGATTCCGAGCAGGCGCTAAACATTGAAACAGCGCCCACGGCAAGTAAAGAGCTTAGTAAACGTTTTTTCATATTTTTCCTTTTCACATCTCACCTAAAGTTAGATTTTATTGTGAGAAAAGGCACGAAAAAAAGTTTTTTGGAAG
>CAMZGI010000223.1 GCA_947306305.1 uncultured Fibrobacter sp. | reverse complement strand
GAGCGAGATCGACAAGCACGAGCGTCGTGTCCTTCTTCTGCAAGAGCTGCGGAGTAAGCGTCTTGCGCACGTCGGCACAAGGAGCAAATGCACTGATGACGAGCGAAATCGGAGCGGTCACGCGGTGGCTACCCTTTTCGTCTTGCCACACGGTGCTCATACTCATGGAGTCCTTACCGACCGGAATCGTGATGCCAAGTTCCGGGCAGAGTTCCATACCGATGGACTTCACGGCTTCGTACAAGTCAGCGCCGTCGCCTTCGTAGTTCGGCGTTGCCATCCAGTTAGCAGACAAGTTTACGCGGCCCATATCCGGGACGCAAGCGGCAGCCATGTTCGTGAGGGATTCAGCGACCGTCATGCGGGCAGCGGCAGCCGGAGAAATAAGAGCGATCGGAGCGCGTTCGCCCATGCTCATGACTTCACCTTCGTAAGTATCGAGCGTTGCACTCGTCACGGCGCAGTCAGCCACCGGAACCTGCCACGGGCCAACCATCTGGTCACGGCAAATCATACCCGTCACGCTGCGGTCACCGATAGAAATGAGGAACGTCTTATCTGCAACGGTCGGGTTTGCGAGCACACGGTGTGCCACATCCTTGATCGTCACACCAGCCGGAACGACCTGAGAAGAAAGCGGACGCTTCTGGCTCTTTTCGTTACGGATCATGCGGGGCGGCTTGCCGAGGAGAACGCCGAGCGGCATATCAATCGGAGTCGTGCCAAAGTGCTTGTCGGTAAGGGTCAAGTGCTTTTCAGGAATAGCCTCGCCCACTACAGCGTACGGGCAGCGTTCACGCTTACAGATAGCATCGAACACGTCCAACTTATCGCCAGCAATAGCGATAACATAACGTTCCTGAGATTCGTTACTCCAGATTTCGAACGGGCTCATGCCCGGTTCGTCGTTCGGCACGTTGCGGAGTTCAAACTTACCGCCGAGACCGCCATCGTTCACGAGTTCCGGGAAGGCGTTCGAAAGTCCACCTGCACCCACGTCATGAATAAAGGTAATCGGGTTTTCTTCGTCCATTGCCCAGCAGCGGTCAATGACTTCCTGGCAGCGGCGTTCCATTTCCGGGTTTTCACGCTGCACAGAAGCAAAGTCCAAAGATTCGTTACCGGCACCGTTAGCGACAGAGCTTGCAGCACCGCCACCAAGGCCAATCAACATGGCCGGACCACCGAGAACGATCAAGTGGTCACCCGGGTCGATGTGACCCTTTTCGATGTGCTGGTGCTTGATGTTACCGAGACCGCCAGCAAGCATAATCGGCTTGTGGTAACCGCGGACTTCGGTACCCTTTTCAGAAGAAACTTCCTGTTCAAACGTACGGAAGTAACCGAGGATGTTCGGACGACCGTATTCGTTGTTAAATGCGGCACCACCGAGCGGGCCTTCAATCATGATGTCGAGAGCGGAAGCGATGCGGGACGGAGAACCAAAGTCCTTTTCCCAAGGCTGGACTGCGCCCGGAAGCTTGAGGTTCGAAACGCTAAAGCCCGTAAGACCGGCCTTCGGCTTGGAGCCCTTACCCGTTGCACCTTCGTCGCGGATTTCGCCACCACTACCCGTTGCAGCACCCGGGAACGGAGAAATAGCCGTCGGGTGGTTGTGGGTTTCGACCTTCATCAAGATATCGACTTCTTCGTTGTGGAAGTCGTACTTGTTCGTGCGCGGGTCGGCATAGAAGCGGCCAGCAACGGCACCTTTCATCACGGCAGCGTTATCCTTGTAAGCGCTGAAGATGTTGGAATTGTGGAGCTGGTAGGTGTTCTTGATCATCTGGAAAAGCGACTTGTCCTGCTTTTCGCCATCGATGGTCCATTCAGCACCAAAGACCTTGTGGCGGCAATGTTCGGAGTTTGCCTGTGCGAACATGTAAAGTTCCACGTCAGTCGGGTTGCGCTTGAGTTCAGTAAAGTTCTTGACGAGGTAATCGATTTCGTCGGCGGAGAGGGCAAGGCCCATTTCCTTGTCAGCCTTCACGAGGGCGTCGCGGCCTTCGGTAAGCACCGGCACCACATTGAGCGGACGCGGTTCTTCCTTGCTGAAGAGCACTTCGAGAGAAGCGGTATCGGCAAACACGGCCTGAGTCATGCGGTCGTGAATCTTTGCAGAAATTTTATCACGAGAATTGGCACGAACACCAGCCGGAGCAGCACCATCAAACTTCACGTAGTAAGCAATGGCGCGTTCGATGCGCTTGATTGCCGGGAGGCCGCAAATATGAGCGATATCGGTAGCCTTGGAGCTCCACGGGCTAATCGTACCCGGACGCGGGCAGACCACAAAGAGTTCACCTTCGAGCGCCTTGACTTCGCGCATCGGGCCGTAATGAAGGACCTTTTCGAGAGTTTCCTTTTCGGAAGCGGTCAGGTCGGCGGACAGATCCACCACATGGAGGAATTCGGCATAGACAGATGCAACCGGAATCCCAGCGGCCTTAAAATCAGATGAAAGCTTTTGCAGACGGAAATCCGACAGAGCCGGAGTACCACGAAGAATGAGCATTTTGACCTCTTTTAGCCTAATTATTTACGCCGCAAATATAGCAATTTGGTGGAGTTTTTTAAACTTAAAAAAGGCTCACGTTCATCCTGCCAATTAATCTTTTAAGCAGCGTACAGAGAATTCATAATGTTTGTAAGCATGGTCCATTCCAGCAAAATCACCTTCAAATCCAAGACCGACACCATAAGCTAAGATTTCGTCTTCCTGAACAGCAGACCAAAAACAGCCAATATGCCCTTCTTCAGAAAAATATCCGTTACCATTTCGGCCTCCACCGGCAAGTCCCGAAAAACCTACGGAATCAATACTGTTTTCAACACGTTCATCATCCCTGTCACGCCAGCCATCTTTTGATTTGAGGATACGCGCGGCCACATCTTTACCACCGACAGCATTGAACAGTTCTCCCCATTCCGTTGTATCGGGAACATGCCACCCTTTAGGGCAAATACCTTGAATTTTAGCAGGGAGAGTACAGGATTCACCAAAGCCGCATTTTTGCGGATTTTCCTTATCATTAAACAATTTAACAGAATCTATCATTGCAGCCCATGTATAAAGGCGCCCATATTTTTGGCAATTCAAGAGGTCATTATAATAGCATGAACTACGATCAACGAGGCTCGGAGTTTTTTCTTTATCCGAATAGTTCAGATTCTCCGCCATCCAAACCTGATTCCCTATTTTTGTGGTTTTATACACTTGACCATCACGTTCATCAACAAACTCGCCATAGTTGATTTCAGGATTCAAACGTGACCATGTTTTCTCAAAAGATGAACTAGACGATTCTGCAATATTATTAGACGGAATAGAACTTGAAGATTCAAACGACGAAGAGGAATTTTCAATGTTTACAGAAGCTCCGTTTACAGAAGAACTATTATCATCACCGCATCCAACAAAAACAATAGAACAAAACACAGTTAAAGCAATAGCAAATTTCGATTTTAAATTCATAAGATTCTCCTTTTTTCAAACAATAATATATAAAATCTAATTTTAGCTTAATACATTTTACAAATAGCAACAGCCTGTTTCTTGATTTACCGCAATAGCATTGGTATATTTGAAGCATCACTTAAGGAGAATATATGACAGTCCCAGAAGTTTTAAAGAGCCTCAGAGAAAAGCACAACCTCACCCAAGAACAGTTTGCAGAACGAGTTAATGTAACACGCCAAGCGGTAAGCCGTTGGGAAACTGGCGAAACGCAGCCGAACACAGAAATGCTCAAAGTTCTGTCAAAGGAATTTAATGTTTCGATTAATACGCTGCTCGGAGCTCCGCGCCAACTCTTTTGCCAATGCTGCGGAATGCCTCTCGGTGATGACACCATGATCAGTCGCGAACTCGATGGCTCATTCAACGAAGATTACTGCAAATGGTGCTATGCCGACGGAAAATTTGCTTACACGTCCAAAGAAACATTGCTCGATTTTCTCATCGGCCACATGCCGAACCCAGAAAATACGCCGGATGACGAAAGACGAAAAATGTTCAATGCGCACCTTTCGCAATTGAAACATTGGAAGTAAATGAAGATGCAAAAAGAGCCCTGCGGGGCTCTTTTTTTTAATTCACTAGATCCTTCGACTTCGTGCTACGCACTTCGCTCAGGATGACACACTCATAATTCGTCATGTTCGCGAAAGCGAACATCTTATAGATCCTCGCCTACGTGAGGATGCCACCCTTCGGCAGGCTCAGGGACCGCCGAGGTGACAAATCGAAGATTACAGTCTCTTAAGGACAGCGGCGGCGTGGTGGATGAAGCCTTCTTCGTTTGCCACGACAGCGATTGCCTTCGCGTTCTTCTTGATAGCCTTTTCGCTATACTTGATGATGCTCATGCGCTTGAGGAAGTCATAGACGCCGAGCGGGCTGAAGAAGCGACCCGTGCCGTTCGTGGGGAGCACGTGATTCGGACCAGCAAAGTAGTCGCCCACCGGTTCAGAAGACCACGGACCGATAAACACGGCACCCGCATTTTCAATCTGGGCGGCCATGGATTCGGCTTCGTCCGTCATGATTTCCATGTGTTCCGGAGCAATAGCGTTTGCGATTGCCACACCGTCGAACCAATCCTTCACCACGAGAATACGGCCAAAGTTGTCGAG
>CAMZGI010000222.1 GCA_947306305.1 uncultured Fibrobacter sp. | reverse complement strand
CGCGAGGATGACGTAAGAGAGCCTTCGACTTCACCATTCAGTCGAGAATGACTGCACTGAGCGACATGCGTATTTTTCATCTAATCCTCCAAGAATAAATTATTAGTCCTTGACGCAGCGGACGGAATAGCTAAAATCCTTTGGGAGGTTTTCCATATACACTTCATCTGTTCTGTAATCGAAGCTTATGGCAAGTGCCTCTAATTCGCTAAACGCTGTAGAAGATAAAATACGTGCCCATATATCATAGTCGGTGTCTCCGTACGCTTCAGTGGGTAAAACCGAGAACGAGTAGTCATCCGTTCCATTACCATCGCGATACCAACCACTTGTTGATTTCAGAACCTTGCCTCCCGTCAACTCGCCTCCGACTGCAGAGATTAAAGTTTGATATTCTTCATTTGTCGGCAAGTGCCAGCCTTCAGGGCAAACACCACGAACTGGATATGTCGGCGAACATGTTTTTTCGTAGCCACAACCCTTGCCATTCAGACTCCATGTTCCCGCACTGTCCATAGCCACATTCCATGGGTAAAAACGTCCTAGTTTTGCACACATGCTAGGATCATTATTAAAACAACGACTGCCTTCCGCATCAAAGTTCAAATTTTCAGCCATCCACCATTGCTTATCAATTTTCACAGTCTTATAAGTTTTCTTGTCACGGGAATCCGTTAACGAGCCATACTCACATTCATCTTTAGTTTCTGTTTTGCAAGCTTTTGCCGTTGGCACCGTAACCGAGGGTTTCCTAATCTCAGGTTCGGCATCTTTCACACAACGGACGGAATAGCCATAGTCTGAACCTTCATGGCCGAAAATCACACTATTGTTGCCACTATCAAAATACGCGCAATAAGCGTTTCTGGAGTCAAGGTCACTAGAACTCCAAAACCAAGCTTGATAGCCCACTTCGTAATAGCGATTTTGAACGAGCCAGTCCCTGAAACCTGCAGGACGGACAGAAAAACCGAAGGCATCCGTTGCTTCGCCACTGTGGTTCCAACCACTACTCGTCTTGAGTGCTATGCCGGCAGTTTTTTCGCCACCCACCTCGTCAAACAAGGTTCTCCATTCCGTTGCGTCCGGCAGATGCCATCCCTCGGGACAAGCGTCCGCAGCTGCAGTCCATACATATAAGCGCCCAAACTTATCGCAATTATCTTCTGAATTATCATAGCAATAACAATAATCGTCTTTGTATTTCGCCTCTCTTTTGTAATTCAAGTTCTCAGCCATCCACCACTGGTTACCGATTTTCACAGTCTTGTAAGTTTGGCCATCGCGGTCATCGAGCAGTTCGCCATACTCGCAATTGTCTTCGGTTGCCGTTTTGCAGCCTTTATGCAAAGCCTCAGAACTCCCCGATGTTGCAGACGAAGAAGATTGCACGCTTGATGACGATTCCATTTTTTTGCTGCTAGATGACTTTGCGCTTGACGATGATTTTTTTGTCGAAGAACTAGACTTCGCCTTGCTGCTGCTGGATTTCGAGCTGTCCTTTTTACTGCTGCTCGATTTTGCAGAACTGCCCTTGCTGCTGCTGGAATTTTTGACGGAACTGCTAGACACCGGCTCGTCTGAATCGGCGTTGCTGCCCGAATCGTCCCCGCATGATGCGAGAAGGAATGCACAGGATATAATTGCAAGGGAGATTCTTCGACTCCACTTCGATCCGCTCAGAATAACACTTGTAATTTTCATCCAATCCTCCAAGGGATAAATTATTCGTCCTTAACACAGCGAACAGAAAGCCCATAGAGCTCATTGTAGACAGGCAGGTCCGCATAGCCGACGCTGTAGTTCAAGCTCATGCGGTTCGCAAGACTGGAACTGTACTCAGTAGAACTCCAAAAGAACGCAGAGTTGCCCTCGTCGTCGTATTTTCCACGGTTGAACAAGCCGCCAGCAGGCAACGCCGAGAACGCGTAGGCATCTACACCGTCGCCGCTATGATCAGCACCTTTGCCGCTATCTTTCCAGCCGCTAATAGATTTGAGCATCTTACCAGCATCACGCCAAATCCCATCATGTATTCCACCAACCGCTGCGAAAAGTCTTTCCCATTCCGTCGTATCCGGTAAGTGCCAGCCGCTTGGGCAAACGCCACGCACTGGATAGGTTGGCGAGCAAAAACGGCCATCGCCGCAACCCTTGCCGTTCGTGCTCCATGTGCCAGCACTGTCCATCGCGGCAGCCCATGTGTAAAGGCGACCGTACTTAGAGCAGTATTTAGCAGAATCGTTATAGCAATAAGAGTTTGGTGTTTCCAAATTAAGGTTCTCCGCCATCCAAACCTGATTACCAATTTTCACAGTCTTGTAAGTTTGGCCATCGCGTTCATCCACCAGCTCGCCATCAGAACTCCCCGATTTTGCAGACGAAGAAGACTTCGCACTTGACGACGATTCCGTCTTCACGCTTGACGACGATTCAATCTTTTTGCTGCTAGAAGACTTTGCAGAAGAAGCGGGTGCAGAGTCCATAATGCAACGAACCGACATCGCATTATCCATGTACTCTCCCATAAAAGCAGCGTCCGCATAAACATTCTTCATAAACAAACTAAACGCATGATCGAGCAAAATCCCACCATCACTAAGCCTAGTCGAAGTTTTTATATCCTCCGTAGATGTCCAAAAATATGCAAGAACTTTATCACCGATAAAATCGTAGGATTCAATGTTTCCAGTGACAACTATGCCGCTTAAATTATCTTCTTTTCTATAGCCTCCGGGGAGTGCGGTCCAGCCATAATCATCTGTTCCGACAGTTTCCTTTTTCTCGAATTTCCAGCCGTCAACAGACTTGAGCTTTATCCCAGCACTGTCTTGGCCGCCAACTGTTTTTAACAAAGTCTCAAATTCTGCCTTAGAGGGCAAGTGCCAGCCGCCGGGGCAAACCTGCGTTGCCACATCCCACTTGTAAAGGCGACCATACGTACTGCATAAGCCCGGATGACGATTTTGTTTGGACGAAGGTTCTTCGCCATAGCAGTAGCTAGAGTTCGTATTAAGGTTTAAATTTTCCGCCATCCAGACCTGGTCGCCGATTTGGACGGTCTTGTAGGTCTTGTTATCGCGGGGGTCTTTCATGGTGTTGTTCTTGGCATCGTAAATAGCCTTACCGTCATTCGACGTTGCGCTAGACGACTTTGCACTTGAAGAGGATTTTTTTGTCGAAGAACTGGACTTCGTGCTGGACGAAGACTTCGCCTTGCTGCTGCTGGAGTTTGCAGAAGGATCTTTCATTACGCAGCGAACGGAGAACGATTCTTTTGGACTAGTGTTGATGACATCAATTTCATCCGTATCGGCAACAAAATTGACGGAGAGCGTATCATTGAGTATGATTCCTTCAGTACCCCAGAAAATAGCCCATTTACCTTCGCCGTCAAATTTTCCGTCATGATTCATAGCTCCTGCCGGGAGCACAGCAAAGGAATATTTATCCGTGCCATTGCCGTTATCTTTCCAACCGCTTTTCGACTTAAGCGCTAGGCCAGCCTCTGACAGTCCTCCAGCATCTTCGATTAAGATAGACCAATCCAATAACGATGGCAGATGGAATCCGTCAGGACAAACTTCATTAGCTTCGACCCAAGTGTAAAGGCGACCATACTTGTCGCAATTGCTTTCTTTGTCATTATAGCAATGGCTGTTCTTTGTTTTGTAATTGAGGTTTTCAGCCATCCAGATCCGCTCGCCAAGCGTCACGGTCTTATATGTTTTACCGTCACGGGAATCTTTTATCGTGCCGCTCTTGGCATCGTATGCACTTTTTGCACTGCTGCTCGATTTTGCAGAACCGCCCTTGCTGCTGCTAGACTTTTTGACGGCACTGCTAGACACCGGTTCTTCCGGATCGGCATTGCTGCCCGAATCGTCACCGCATGACGCGAGAAGAAAAACGCAGAATATAAATGCAAGGGAGATTATACGATTTAGAATGTATGGATTCCCTCCCTCCAGCCGAGAATGACATGGTCGATGACAATTCAGAGCAACATGCGTATTTTTCATCCAATCCTCCAAGAACAAGTTAAAGCATTTCGTCTAATGTAAGAAAAAGAAACTATTTCGTCAAGAAAATTGGAAATTTACGTAGGACTTAAGCGATAAACAGCTTCTATTTAGATGGCGGTGGTTCGACCAGCTCACCAACCTTAGTCCGCCTTGACGTTAATTGTCAAAGCGGCGAAAAAAAATATTATTCCACGATTTTTTCGAGCTGCTGGATGGCGTTTTTCATCTGCGTTTCGGGCACGGAAGAATAGTTGATGATGAACTCGTGTTGCGAAGGTTCGGCCACTGTGTAATAGTCCGAAAGGGCACCGATGCGAACGCCTTTTTCGAGAGCTCGATTGCAAAATTCTTCGTCAGAAAGAATCGTATTCACTTTCAAAATAAAGTGAAGTCCTGCGTCTTGTTCAGCAATTTCCACGCAGTTGTGGAGCGGACTGCGACGGATGATATCGAGCAGCGTATCGCGACGGCGGTGGTAAAAATTCCGCATGCGGTTGATGTGCTTTTCGTAATGGCCTTCGCCGATGTACTTTGCAAGAACATGCTGCATCAAGTTCGAAACGGTGCATGTGTAAAACGAGAATTCTTCGCGGAACTTTTTGGCAAGCGGCTT
>CAMZGI010000221.1 GCA_947306305.1 uncultured Fibrobacter sp. | reverse complement strand
GCTCAGCTTCAGCCTTGGCTTCTGCATCGGCGATTTTCTGGCGGAAAACATCGCCGGCGCTGACGAATCCGTACTTTTGTCCAATGCTTTTGAATGCCATGTTCAACTCCTGTAGAACGCCTTCTCCGAGGTACTCTACTAAATATAGACTAATTTTTTCGAGCAAACAAGAGAGCCCGTTGCTCGGCATTTTTTGCAGTTTCGGCTTGAACTGCTCGAGCACTTCGAGGAAGGCATCCTTATCGTAGGCATGAGCCATCGTCGCGATTCCCAAACCGGCCGTCACGTTTTCGCAAGCGAGGCAGTCGCTATCCGGAATATCAGACATGTTCACAAACGCGCAACGGAACGGCAGAACCATGCCGTGAAAATAATCGGGATAGTCCTTTTCAAGAATTTTCAGCGGGTTCCAATTTTCACGTCCGTTGTAGAATATCATCGCCATCGTCGGGAGTCCGTCGAACAAACGACCCTCATCAAACCGTCTCATCACAGAACGCATGTAACGGGCAATTTGATTGAACACGTCTGAATCGCGGCCAGACTTGTGTTCCACAAGGATGCCAACAAACACTGGTGCCCCCGTTTTTAAGACGTTCACGCGGAAAGCCAAGTCCGCATCGCCCGTTTCGTACACTTCGGAATACGAATCGGGAATACGAACAAGCGTATCGAGGTTTACAGCGGTGAGGAACTCGCTAACATCGACATTAATCTTGCCCGCAAGCTCCAACAAGTATCTGAGATGATTGACATCAGCGAACAGCCAACGGAAAAACGCATCGTGCGGCTTTTTTTCCGCCTGTTTTTCTTTCATAATTTATCCTTTTCTCCGTAGAGAATAGATTCATATAAATAAAGGATTTAGAAAAGGATATAGCCAAAGATATATGAAAGAACAGTTCATCAGAACTGGATGACAATAATCTATAAAACTTCCGAAAGAAAAGCAAGGGATCGTTTTTCAATTCGTTGATTTTGCAAACAGTTGTTTGCAGATTATTCTCTCCCTCTTCCTTCCTACAATCTACTTTCTATGAAATTCTAACCACTAAGCTCTAAGTTCTGCCTACTGCAAACTTTTTCTAGTAACTAGCAACTAACCACCGCCTACTGCTTACCGCTCTTCCTCATCGACGCTAAAGCTTTAGACTTGCGGCGGGCAGTTTCTTGCAGGTTCACGGCAACATCGAATTCATCGACGATTTCGCGACCGAGGATTTCTTCGAGTACGTCTTCGAGACTTACAATGCCTGCGATGGCTCCAAATTCATCAACGACACCGACCATGTGACCACGCTGCTTTAAAAAGCGAAGCAAAAGTTTGTCTGTGGTGAGGCTATCCGGCACAAGTTGCATCGGGCGCATGAGCTGCCGCAATTTTATATCGCGTTTTCCTTCTGCGAGTTTGTTGTAAGCGTCGCGGCGAAGCACGATACCAATCCAGTTGTCTTTTTTCACGTCGTAAAGCGGCACCCGCGAAAACGGCCAATTGCCGCGTTCATCGAGCGTTTCACCGATAGTGCGATCAGCCGAGAGCGAAAAGACGACCTGACGAGGGGTCATCACGCGGCGCACGGGAAGCGACTTGAGCGAAAGAATGTTCTTGATGACAAGTGCTTGCTGGCTGTCAATTACGTCTTCGCGGAGCCCAAGGCTCACAAGGCTATTGATGTCTTCTATGCTCACATCTTTCTTTTCTTTATCTTCGCGAGTCCAATGCTTGGTCAGCGTGAGGCAAAGCCAAATAATGCCTGTCCATCCGAGAATTTTCGTGATGTAGTAAAACGGCACAGCGACAAGAGGAGCGCAAATTTTAGCTTGTTTGACACCGAGTGTTTTCGGGGTAATTTCGCCAAAGAGCAAAATGAGAATCGTCAAGACGACGGGGAGCATCATAGCCGCCGAAGGCGACAGCCGTTTCACGGCAAGGGCGGTTGCAAGTGACGCTCCGACGGTATTTGCGACGGTATTTACTACAAGCACGGATGCAATGTAGCGGTCAATGTTATCCTTGACGTGTTTCAAATAACGTGCGGTAAATTTCTTTTGGCGTTCAAGGACTTCCACTGTTGAAGGGGGAACGCTATAGAACGACGCTTCCGTTACGGAGCAGAATGCCGAAGCGGCAAGGCAACAAAAAACAGTTAAAGCGATTTCGAACATGGGCAGTGGTTAGTGGTTGGTGGTTAGGTATCAGGTTTCAGGTATCAGGTTACAGGGGTTAGGGGTCAGGAGCCATCAGCATCGGTTCAATCGCCCAGAACTGCGTGCGTTCCATGTCGCGGAGAAAATCGCCGAATGCTTGCACATTCATGAGCGGTTCCACAAATGATTCGTCCGTGTTCATTTGCAAGAGTTCAATTTCAGTAGATTTGGGAATATCAGCGAGTTCGCGAATTGCATTCAGAGCGTCATCGAATCCGCCAAGTTCCTGCACAAGTCCCGCTTGTTTCGCTTTCCAACCCACAATCACACGACCGCCGCCATACGCGGTATCCACAACAGCTTGCGGGATTCCTGTCGCTTGCGAAACAACTCCAGTAAAGCGGTTATAAAAATCATCCATGTATTCTTGGAGTGCCGCCTTTTCCGTGTCGCTCCACGGGCGTGTATAAGTCCGAGCATCCGCAAAATCATTTGTCTTTACTGCCTCGTATTTCATTCCGATTTTTTGCAAAAGACCTGACGCGTCAACTTTTCCGCCGTAAATTCCAATGCTTCCCACAATAGAGAATGGTTCTGCAATTATCTTGTCTGCACCGCAAGCGATGTAATACGCGCCAGAGGTTCCCATGCTTCCGATACTAGCCACAATGGGGATTTCGTACTTGCCCAAGTTCTTGAGAGCCCCCCAGATTTTATCTGATGCAATCGCGCTGCCGCCAGGCGAAGAAATCCGCAGCAAGAGGGCTTTAGCCCCTGTCGAAGGCAAGCGACGCAAGCTTTCCATGACAGACGCTTCCATACGAGAATCAATCGTTCCGTTGATATTCAAGAGAGCCACTTTTGCGCGATGGCTCCAGCTTTCGTCAAAGATTTTCGTATTCGACGGAGCCCATGTTCTAAAATTCGCTTTAGGAACATCGATATCAAAGAACGTCTTTAACGCATAAGACGGAACCTGATCAATGTAAAGGAGCGTATCGACTAGCCCAGCCTTTTTCGCGCCAATTGCAGTTATCACAGGCTTTTGCGCAAGCGAGTCGAGCAACGCCGCATTGTTAAGAGACAAATTGCCTTTTAAGCGACGAGATACACGCGTACGAACTTCTTCCCAAATATCCTTATAGAGCGTTCCCACGTTTTCATGGGTATTTGCAGACAGGGAATCGCTTGTCCAAGGTTCCACAGCCGACTTGTATTCGCCATGACGCAAGAATTCCACCTTAACGCCTAATTTATCCAAAAGACCTTTGTATAGAGCGATATTGCCGCCAAGCCCAAGCCATGTAAAATTCGCCGAAGGCTCTACCACAATTCGGTCAACGTTTGACGCTGCCAAAAGTTCTGCTGGACGAACGTCATCCATATACGCCACGACCAACGAGCCATAAGCCTTTAACTTTTGAACATAACGATTGATTTCTTCCGAAATCGCCAAATTGCCTTTATAGCCCGAAAAGTCAAGCACCACAAGACCTGCCGCCGGATCACGCAGCAAGTGTTCGAACAAGTTACGGACCTTCATCAGCCCGATAGAAGACGAACCTAAAAACGGGTAGCTTTTTTCGACTTCGGTCACGTCCGTATTCAAAGGCACACGAATGATTTGTGCAGCCCGCGAGGCTCGCGGATTACGTGCCTGATGGAATCCGATGCTTCCGCCTTTAGGCAAAAAATCGTCATATATTTTGAGCGACGCGTCAATGTGCCCGCCAAACGAGCTGGACAGCGTAAACGTATATTCGTCATCGTCGCCGTGAATCGGCATCTTGAATCCAAAACGCATTCCGTAAAGTCCAAGTTCAAAGAGCAAGCGGTGTTCTTTCCAGTTTTCGACATCGTAACTTACGCCGAAAAAATCACCCAAGCGAAGCGTTGCCCCAGCATTGTGAACCCGCTCCATGGAGGCTGGACCTACATACAAAAGATTGTCGCAAGAGTAGCCTAGCGAAATCATGCGGAATGGGCGAATTAAAATGCCCGGAGAATATGTCCACTCCGTTCCCTTGAAATCGGCACTGCGAAATGCGGTAATGCGGTTGCCCCAAAAAACGCTGCGGTCAAAAAGCGGAAAACTATGCGTCAAATTCCAACGCGATTCATCCATCCCCTTGCCGTCGAATCGGTATTCAAAGCCGGCTCCGAAACGGTCTAAATTTCCGCCCACGCGGAACTCGGTAACGCCATCGTCGTAATTGTACGAGGTGAACGCCCCCCTAGAATCGAGCGATGAAAGCCCAGCGGGGTTGCCAAAAACGCCATGAGCCCCGTCAAGCGAAACAAAGCCGGATTCGCCCGGAAGGTAGGCGTGAGAAAGCACGGACAATGCGGTAAACGCAACGGCAAAAGCAGGAAGTAGAAAAAAATTTATCTTCATCGTAAATATTTTAGTAAATTTAAAAAGAGGTATTATGGCCCCAAGGAGGAAACAATGAAAATCCGTGCAATTCCCTACATTCTCCTTTCGTTTTTTTTGATTTCTTGTGGGGAAAGTTCAAACAATTCCAGC
>CAMZGI010000220.1 GCA_947306305.1 uncultured Fibrobacter sp. | reverse complement strand
TCTAAGCTCTAAGCTCTAAGCTCTAAGTTCCAAGCTCTAGCAACGACCAACTGCGGCTCCGCCGCCTCTTTCGTCTAACACGCACTCAAATAATAAAGTATATTTTAGCATAAGGAAGGTTTGGTTATGGCAGAAATCTTTGACTACGACGACTACCGAGACATGATCAAGGACTACTACTTGGAGCATAAAAAGCACAACTCCTTGTATTCCTTTAGCACCCTCGGCAAAACGCTTGGACTCGATTCAAGCCACGCTTATTATATTGTCCAAAAAAAGCGCAACCTTCCCGTCCGCGCCGTTCCTGCGGCAAAAAAGATGCTCGGGCTTGATGGCCGCGAAGCAGCCTACTTCGACCTCTTGATTGTAGCCTCCCGCACAAAGTCCGAAAAGACCAAGGCAGAAGTGATGCAAAAAGCGTCCCTCCTCCGCGATGTCAAGCGCCACTTGCTCAAAGACAACGAGCTCAAGTATCTCAGCGCATGGTGGACCATCGTCGTGAGAGCGCTCATCGAAGTCAAGCACGGCAACGTCGATATTTCAGAAATTGCAGATAGCGTCATTCCGCCCATCACCGAAGAACAGGCAAAAGAAAGCATCGAGATTTTAAAGTCGCTCGGATTTATCCAGCCCATCAACAACAACAGCAAAGTTCGCCTAGCCGACCCGCACATCACGGTCCAAGGTGCCGAAAAAGCCGAAGCCATCCGCAGCTTCCATTCCAAGGTCATGCAATTCGGCATCCGCTCGCTCAGCGAAATTCCGCCAGAGAACCGAGACATTTCGACAATCACCATGGCGGTCGATTCCAACGGCTTTGAAGACATAAAAAAAATGCTCAAGGAGTTCCGCAAGGAAATCCAAATCCGCGTTGACAAATGCATTGTTCCCGATCGAGTTATGCAGCTTAATCTTGCTCTATTCCCCGTTGCACTCAATAAAAAGAAGAAGGACAAGTAAATGAAAAATTTGAACAAATTTCTTTATCTGACCACTCTTGGACTTATCGTTGCTTGCGGAACAGGCAACGACACCGCAGGGAATACGACCGAAATTGAGAATGCAATCGCCATCCGCCTTTTTGACGACGGGACACCGGCAGCCAACGTCCACTACCAAGTGCTCCCCTCTTGGTACGTCGCCGACACCGCCGAAGCAAGCACCATAGACTACACCTACGAAGGCTCGACGGACACCAACGGCTGGGTTCGCATCGACAACCATCAAAACGGCTCCTACACCATTAACTTTGTCAAGGGCAAAGCCTCCATCGTTCTGCAATACACGCTCAACAACCTCAATCACGAATACACGCTCGACAGCGCTTCTCTCGAAGAAACTGGCTCAGTCAAGGGACTCGTAGATTTGCCGGATTCCGCAGAATACGCATGGGTTGCAGTCCAAGGCACAAACGAAATTGTCAAGACCGATTCGCTAGGTCAGTTCGTCATCCGCAAAGCACCACGCGGAAACCTCACCATTAGCGCATGGGACGCCGCAGAACAATCGAACATCGGACAAGCCTCCGTCAACGTCTCTGCAAGCGACACCATCGACTTAGGACTTATCGAAAATCCGAACAAAGTCATTCCAGAGAACGCCATCCGCTTTATGCCTTCCACACTGATTTCGGACTGGATGCGTCCGCTCACGTTCCCGACCGTCCTTGTGATGCGATTGAACGAAGACAACTTCGACTTCTCGAAGGCTCAAAAAGACGGCAGCGACATTAGGCTCTACGATGGAAACGGCGACCTCATTCCGTTTGAAATTGACGGCTGGGACACGACAATCAACAGCGCCACGCTCAACATCCGCGTCGAAAATGCAGCCGACACTGTCCGCCCGTGGCTCCTCATGTGGGGCGACAAAAAAGCAGACAAACTCAAAGACGTGAACGTTTGGAAAGGACTCAGCGACTCGCTCGTCACGGCACTCAACACTGTCGAAATTCTGAATTTTGAAAGCGGCACCAAATACAACGCCCTCCCCGAACCATTAAAGAACAAGTTCGATTGGTACATCCAGCCGCACGACAGCGCAACCGTCAAGAACGACTTGAATAAAGATCCGACCAAGGGCATCGAAAAAGCAGACAGTTCCATCTTCGGCAAGAACGTTCTCCATGTGCAATACCAAGCCAACGTAAAGGGGCGCTATGTCGTCATCGGCACACGCATTGCAGAACACGCTCACGACCTAAGCAGACTCGATTCCGTAGAAATTTGGATCAAAGGTAGCGGCGACTACGATATAATCCTCGAAACCATCGTCGAATCCGACACGAACTACAAGACTTCGTACAATGGAAGCGCAAATAAGGAATGGACCCGCGTCGTGGTTACGCCAAAAGACTTTGGGTCCCCCGACAACAAGAGCTACCATGGATGGGATATCACGCGCAACAAGATCACGCGATTCACAATCTTTGTCTATAACGGCACGGACGTGTGGATTGACAACGTGAAAATGTACGGGATAAATCTTGACGACTTACTGTAGCGACTTCGTCGCAGTTACTAGTTACTAGATACTAGTTAGAAGTTACTAGAAGATTTTTGAAAAAATTCTCGTAACTAGTAACTTTTAACTTAGATCTGCTGCGAAGCAGCACAACAAAAAAGGCCGTTTGGGATTAGAACTCTGTTCGGCAACGCTCGCAGCATCTTGCTATGGTTCGAGCGAAGCTCCACCCGATACAGAAGCAACCAATTCTCCAACTCTAATTGGCACCTTATGAATCTAATCCCAAATCGGCAATAGGACCAACTTGGTCATAGGTAAAATTAGGTTTATTTGCCTTATTTTTCTCAAAAACGCAAAATCCGTTCATTGACAAAATGTCAAAAAACATGCAATGATGCACAAACAAGCAAATCAGAAAACAAACATTTACATCGCTAAAACTGGGGATGTTTCACTCTATAGAAGTAAATTCCAGCAATAACCGATATAGTCGCCACCCAGCTCAACGGGTAAACCACCATCAGCGAAGCAAAAGAACGGTACTGCGGGAACACGAAAAACACCCATGCAATACGGATTCCGCAAACCCCAGCCACGCAAGTCAACGCCGGAGCTAACGACTGCCCCATTCCAGAAAGAGCCCCCGAAAACACATCCAAAAAAACGTTGATAAACAAGAGTCCCACCACGACGTACATGCGGATAGAACCGATTTCAATGATTCCCGGATCGGACGTAAACACTGAAAGCAAAGGCGTTGCAAAAATGCAGCAAATCGAGCTTAAAACAATCGTCGTAGAGCAGCCGAGCAAAAGCGTCCAACGGACCGAACTGCGGCAACGAGCTATATTTTTCGCGCCGTAATTTTGCCCCACAAAAGTCACGCAAGCTTGCGAAAACGCATTGAGCCAGTAATAAACAATGAACTCGTAATTGAGAGCCGCGGCAGAAGCCGCCACCGTCGAAGAGCCAAGGCTATTAATCGCAGATTGGAGGCACACGTTGCTAAACGAGAACACGACTCCACGAAGCCCCGCCGGGAGCCCCACACGCATAATCCGGCTCAAGAAAAGCGGAGTCACGCGAAGTTTCCAGAATTCCAGCTTGAACGGCCCCACCTCGTGCAGCAAGAAATAGAATAAAGTAATTCCGCTAATGATATTTGCAAAGACAGTCGCAATCGCAACCCCAGACACGCCCAAACCAAAGCCCGCGACCAGAATCAAGTTCAGCACAACATTCACGGCACCCGCAACCATCAACACGTAGAGCGGACGCTTTGTATCGCCCTTGCCACGCAAAATCGCCGCAATAAAATTGAACATCATCACGAACGGCATCCCCGCAAAATAAATTTGCAAGTAGCGTACCGCCATATCCAAAATATCCGAAGGCGTCGAAATTGCAGATAAAATCGGGCGAGCAAAAAAGATGCCGACAAACGAAAGGAAAATCCCGCTAAAGAACGAGACCATCACCGACGTATGGACGCTGCGAGTCACAGAACGGTAGCTGCGTTCCCCGATGGAATTCGCCACTACCACGTTCACGCCGACAGAAATGCCCACGAACAAATTGATGAGCAAGTTGATGACGAACGTATTCGCGCCGACTGCCGCCAAAGCCTTGTTCCCTGCAAACTGACCGACCACGGCAATGTCAGCCGCGTTGAACAACTGCTGCAAAATGCTCGTTGCAGCCAACGGAACCGCGAACTTCAGGATTTTCCGCCCGAGAGGCCCGTTCAACATATCCATATTCGTCTTTAACGCACAAGTCGCCATACTACACCTAAAAACGGGCGTAAATTTAGATTTTCATAAGCCCCACTCCAAGGGCATTTTTCTATCTTTACGCCGAAAAAAAGCGGAATGAACAGCCGCGAAAAATCGGAGATAATCATGGGTTTTAAATGTGGCATCGTAGGCCTCCCCAACGTGGGCAAGAGCACCATCTTCAACGCAATCACCAATGCAGGCGCAGAATCAGCAAACTATCCGTTCTGCACCATTGACCCGAACGTAGGCATGGTCAGCGTCCCAGATGCACGACTCGACGAATTAGTCAAAGTCTATAACCCGAAATCCATCGTGCCGGCTGTTACAGAATTCGTTGACATTGCAGGTCTTGTAAAGGGAGCTTCTAAAGGCGAAGGTCTCGGCAACCAATTCCTCACCCACATCCGCGAATGCGAAGCCATCATGGAAGTGGTGCGTTGCTTTG
>CAMZGI010000219.1 GCA_947306305.1 uncultured Fibrobacter sp. | reverse complement strand
AGATATTCATTATCAAAAAAAATTTCTAAAGTGAAAAAAAGCGTCGGCCAAGGATTACCTTCGCAAAAGTCTGCAAGGTGAGTGTCGCGACGGGCTGCTTGCAGACCGGCATGACCGAACCGCAGCGACGGACGCCGTAGGCGTCAACTCCGAGCTGGGCCCCCCCCGCATGATTTTTTCGCTTGGCCGTTAGGCCTCATAATCTTACTTCAGCGGCACAAGCCACATCGGGATTTGTTCTGCCTTGGCAATTTTCTTCGCTTCGTCCTTCTTCGGATCGTAACGGAAATAAGCATTGCCATCCTTTTCAGTAGAAACAGCAAACAAAACCTTGCCATCGTTTTCGATATACTTGCCGTAGCTAGCCCAGCTCGAAGAATAATCCATCGGAAGAGCCTTTATCTTCTTTTTTGCAAGATTCACCTGAACCGGCTTGTTGGTATTGTTGTGATAGCTGTCCATATCCGTCCAAACCTGCTGCAAATCCACCATCACGTTCAAGAAGGTATAAACAACACCATCCTTAATATTCGAGAACGGCGAGAGATACTTGAAGTTTCCCTTCTTGGTCACGCCATCAATCGCGACATCCTTTGTGATGTTCCAGACGTAATCCTTGTCGAACTTGGTTTCGCCCACTTTAATGCGGAGCACACCATCATTCTGGCCCGGAGCATATCCCCATGAAGCATTGCTGTAGCAATAAATGTAACCATCGTTAACAACAAATGCTTGGTTCTGCGAATCATCCAAAGAACCCACTGCAGCAACGCGGTCATCCGTAGCAACGTCAATTACTTTATCCTTCTTAACATCGATAATTGCCACTTCGGCCCTGTCGCCCGTAGCATAATCGCTCACGTTTTGCAACAATCCAACGTACAAACGACCATCAACAATTACGCCAGTACCGGGGCTTACTACGAGAGCATCCTTATTTTTGTACTTGGAAAGGTCAATTGCACCTGTCCTTTTCATCGTTTTCGGATTGATAATGAGCAAAGAATCGAGCATGCCGCCCAAATACGCTTTTTCTTCATTCACAAAGTAAATGTGGTTTGCCCATACGCCAGCAAGAACAAGTTCAGCCGTTTTCTTGCCAATCTTGTTGTTTTCATCCAAGCTGTAGCGAGCAATAGAGCCAACATCCAAATCTGCGATGAACAGAGATTTATCGTAATAAACAACACCAGCACGCGTACCGACTTCAATAAAATCCTTGCCCAAATCATCGGTATGGTCCAAGGACATCGTGCCAATGAACATCGTTTCGCCCGTCGAAATAGACGTTGCAAATTCGCGCTTGTAATCGTCATCATCCGATGCCGAAGACGAAGAATCGTTACCGCAAGCGGCCAAAATACCTGCCGCAACAAAAGAGAGTGCTAAAAGTTTTTTATTCATACATGACTCCTAGTGTTATACACCTTTTAAGTTTCGACCGCATTTTAGAAATCCAAAAAGTTCGCCTCAACTCCAAATGGACTCCGAATAATCCGAAAAGTTAGTGATGACTAATTTACCCTTTGAAAGAACATTGCAAAAAATTAAAATTGGGTGCGAAAAACAAACCGCAGGTAATCCATGAGTGTTTTCAAAAAACTTTCACCTTATATGCAATCGCGGAAATATCTTTTCCCGTTTGCTCTTTTATTCTCAGCATCGAGCGCAATCACAGGGACAATTCCATTTATATATGTATGGTTCATCGTCCGTGAACTATTCACCGCCACCGGCAATATTTCATACGACATGGTCACACATTATGCAATAATCGCTGTCATATTCTCAGCGGTCAGCATCATCCTTTACTTTGCCGCTCTTGCCTGCTCGCATTTGGTCGCATTCCGCGTCGAAGGCAACATCCGTAGAATCACGATTGAAAAAATGCTCAAGCTCCCGCTCGGATTTTTCGACAGGAACCCGTCCGGACGCATCCGCAAAATCATCGACGACAACGCCGCAGTGACCCATACATTCGTCGCCCACGAACTTCCCGACTTGGCAGGAACAATCATTATCCCCATAATCTCACTCGTTCTGTTATTTGTTTTCGACTGGCGTTTGGGAATCGCATCAATCATCCCCATCGCATACGCTATCATCACGCTCGGAACTAAGTTGAACAAAAGTAAGGACTTTATGCAAAAATACATGAAGTCGCTCGAAGATATGAATATCGAAGCCGTCGAATACGTGCGCGGCATTCCTGTCGTTAAAGTTTTCCAGCAAAGCATTTATTCTTTCAAGAACTTCTACAACACCATTGACGATTATCACAAGATGGTCACGGCTTATTCCAGCAGCTGGAAGTTCATCATGTGTTCTTACACGACGCTCATCAACGGAGTCGCACTGCTCCTCGTTCCAGTTACCATCCTCATCATCACCCACACCGGAAACATTGCGGCAACGATTATCGATTTAATGCTCTACATTCTCGTAACCCCAGTTTTCTCGCAAAACATCATGCGCAGCATGTACTTGGGGCAAGCACTCAATAACGCAAACATCGCCATCGACAGCATCGAATCCTTGACAAAATACCCAAACCTTGCAGAACCCACAAATCCGCAACAAATTAAGAACTTCGATATTGAATTCAAGAATGTCGATTTTACTTATCCCGGCACAGAAAATCAAGTCCTCAAAAACATTTCGTTTAGCATCAAAGAAGGCCAAACCGTAGCTCTCGTAGGCACGTCAGGTGGCGGCAAAAGCACCATCGCAAAACTTGTCCCGAGATTCTTCGATGTAACTGGCGGCGAAATCCTCATCGGAGAAGCCCCCATCAAGGAAATACCCAAAGAAGTCCTCATGAAAAAAACATCATTCGTTTTCCAGAATACTCGACTTTTCAAGAAGAGTATTTTGGAGAACGTCCGTTACGGAACTCCTGAGGCTTCTATCGAAAGCGTCAATAAAGCATTAGACCTCGCCCAATGCCGCGAAATCATCGACCGCTTGCCAGACGGCATCAACACCGTCATCGGCACCAAGGGCACATACCTTTCCGGCGGCGAACAGCAACGCATCGTGCTTGCAAGAGCCATTCTTAAAAACGCGCCCATCGTCGTTCTCGACGAAGCAACCGCATTCGCCGACCCCGAAAACGAGCACCTCATTCAAAAAGCATTGCAGACTCTTTCTAAGGGCAAGACCGTTTTGATGATTGCACACAGATTAACAAGCATCGTCAACGCCGACCAAATTCTCGTGGTGCAGGGTGGTGAAATCGTAGAACGCGGCACGCACAAAGAACTTGTCCAAAATGGCGGCATATTCGCCAAGATGTGGAGCGACTACCAGCAATCCGTCACATGGACTATTGGCAAAAATAACGAAAGCAGCAACAATGGAGGCAACAATGTATAATTGGGTTAAAAAACGTTTTGCTCTTTCTGACGAAGGCACAAAAACATTTATCAAAGGCGTATTTTGGACAACATGGCATTATCTTTCGCTCATGTTCCCGCTTTCTTTTGTATTCCTTTTCTTGAAAGAATACATGGCAAAGATGGAAAATCCGTCCGCCGAACCGCACAACATATTCATTTATTTAGTGATCGCACTTGTCATTTTTATCGTGATGTACGCCCTCTACGCATGCTCCTACAGCAGTACCTACGATTCCGTTTATTTGGAATGTAAAAAACGCCGCATCACGCTTGCCGAAAAGCTTCGCAAACTTCCGCTTTCGTTCTTCGGCAAAAAAGATCTTTCCGATTTGACATCGACCATCATGGCAGATGTCAACGCACTCGAAATGATTTTTTCACACGCCGTTCCAGAAATTTTCGCCGTCGCGATAATGCTCCTCATCTGCGCTGTAGCACTCATCATCTACAACCCGTTAATGGGAATTGCGCTCTTGTGGGTTGCTCCGTTTGCCGGCTTGCTCATTTTCTTCTCGCGCAAGATGCAGTTCAAGAATTACAAACACACATACGATTCTGGGCGAGTCATTTCCGAAGACATTCAAGAATGCCTTGAAAACATCCAAGAAATCAAGGCTTACTGCGAAGAAGAAAGCATTTGCAAAGCCATGGACGAACATTCCAAGCACCACGAAAAAAGCCAAATCAAAGGTGAATTTTCAGTAGGCGTTATTTTGAATGGAGCCCAAGTTTTCCTAAAATTTGGTCTGGCATCTGTCCTCATTTTCGGTTCCATTCTCCTCGCACAAGACAAACTCAGTATATTCGATTATCTTGTATATATCGTTTGCGCTTCTACAATTTACAGCCCCATTTACCTCGTTCTCAACAACTTATCTGAGTTATTCTTCCTTGATGTTCGCCTCAAGCGATTCAAGGAAATGGACAACATGGAAGTGCAACACGGTACCACAAAATTCAATCCCAAGAATTTTGACATCGAATTCAAGGACGTGAGCTTCTTCTACAACGAAGACAAGCAAGTTTTGAAGAATGTATCGTTCACCGCAAAGCAAGGCGAAATCACAGCACTCGTCGGGCCATCCGGCAGCGGAAAGACAACCGCAGCAAAGCTCGCCGCCCGCTTCTGGGACATTCAAGGCGGAACGATCACGCTCGGCGGCGAAGACATTTCGAGAATCGATCCCGAAACGCTCCTCAAGAACTTCTCCATCGTCTTTCAGGATGTCGTACTGTTCAACACCTCCATCCGCGACAACATCCGCATCGGCAAACGCGACGCCACTGACGAAGAAATCCT
>CAMZGI010000218.1 GCA_947306305.1 uncultured Fibrobacter sp. | reverse complement strand
TGATGCACGATGACATCATGAACGAGCTTAATGAAAAAGTGCGGCCCTTCGTGGAATTTGTCTTGCAGCAGTACATTGACAACGGCGTTGACGAACTTTCGTTGAATCAGTTGCCAGAGCTTCTGAAACTCAAGTACGGCACAATCAAAGATGCTTGCCGTGCCATGAACGTGAATGCTAAGGATTTGAACAAACTCTTTACCGAGTTCCAGAAAACGCTGTACGTGGCGTAAAATGTTTTTCGAAAATTTCACCTTGAGCTATTGACAAAACATTCTTGAAAATTTATATTAGTGCTCAAGTGAGTAGTTGTAGAACTCGATTGTGTAACCTAAATGCCCCGCCTTTTTATGCTTGTAGGCGGAAGGAGTGAAAAATGAACACTAGCCAAATAAGGCCGAAAAAAGTTATATTGCCAATACGCAATATGATGTACCCCTTCATGACACTTGATGATAATGCTGAAATTGTCCATTCTGAAATGGGCAAGGACGGTCGTGTTAAGGTGTATATCGAGAAACCCGATGCCAAAGATGGCTTTCATCGGGCTACATGCTATTTACCCTCCTATACATGGGAAGATGTATTCGGTTTTTCAGATGAGGAAATCGATCGCTATAAAAAAGTGATTGAATCAACGGCTCATTTGATAATGGAATTTTCTCAGAAAGGTGGGTTTAGCAATGCCGCAAATCTTTAAGATTGGATCTTTCTGGGTTTATTTCTGGTCTAACGAAAATGTTCCGTTGGAGCCGGTACATGTTCATGTATCAGAAGGTGTCCCTACAGCAAATGCCACGAAAATTTGGATAACAAAAGCTGGAAAATGCTTTTTGGCAAATAATAATTCCCACATCAATCCGCGAGTCTTGCAAAATATTCTTCGGATTATTGAAGCTCGTAACGATGAGGTTGTTGCAAAGTGGATTGCACACTTCGGCGAAATATCGTATTTCTGCTAAAAAGAATAACTTAAAGCCCCGCCTTTTCAAGCATGTAGGCGGATTGGAGTAGAAAATGAAAAAACGCAAGTCTCTTAAGGACTGTATTGTAAAGCCGGGCGAAAAAAGCCCTTTCGCAAATCTGCTTGTTGATTTGGCCTTCAAGAAAGCTTTTGACCCAGATAAGCCGACCAGTCGTGAAAATCTCATAAATTTGTTGAACGACTTGCTGGCACCGCAACTCAAGCACCCCATCAAGAACGTGTGGACTCGTAATGTCGCGAAAAACCTGAGCGGAAGCAAAGCCTCGCGCACGGCGATTTTCGATTTGCATTGCGAAGATGATGCTGGCGAACTGATTGAAATCGAGGTGCAAATCCGTAAACTTGACAATTTTCTGAACAGGCTCGCGTTCTATGCCAGCGAGATGGTTGCGAATCAGGCGGAACCTGGCGACGATTGGGATTACACCATCAAACCGACCTATGTTATCGCGATCGCCAGACACAAGATGTTCAACGACAACCGGATCGTCCACCGTGCGACCGTTACTGATCTTGAAACCAACGAAAAGTTCATGGATTCGTACAATTTTACCGTTGTCGAGCTTGCGAAGGTTCCCTTTTTCATCGAATCAAAGTCCGACAGCCTGAGTAAGTGGTTATTTTTCTTCCGCTACCTGAATCGGCTGAAGGAATTGCCGTCTGCAATAAATGAGCGCAAGTTCAGGCAGTTGACGGAATCGTCAAAAGTGTCTAAGTTTACGAAAGAAGAATTTGAGGCATACCAGAAAGTGTTTCACGAAAAATGGGATCATAACGTTTTGAGAAGAAGTTTCTTTGAAGAATTCGCTGACGATGTCAACGCGAAGATTGACGAACGTGCCCGTGAAATTGCTAAGCGTTTGATTGCTAATGGCAAATTGCCTAACGAAGATATTGCCGAATGTTCCGGCTTATCCATTGAAGATGTTGTTGTCTTGCGTAGCCAAATGTGCGATGTTGACCAAAAGTAGTGCGTCCATCGTCATTGTCGTCTATCTCTAACCACCAACCACTAACCACTGTTTACTAAACACTAACCATTTCTTCTATTTTCTAGTCTCTAGATCCTAGTCTCTAGTCTCTATTTTTCTATCTTTACGCCCATGAATTCTTCTAAAAAAGTCCTTTTATACGATACAACTCTCCGTGACGGTAACCAAGACCGTAAAATAAGTCTCTCTTTAGCCGACAAGGTGCAGATTGCACGAATTTTGGACCATTTTGGATTTGACTACATTGAAGGTGGCTGGCCCAATCCGAGCAACCCGACCGATGAAGAGTTCTTTAAGCTGATTAAGGACGTTAAGCTCAAACACGCGAAGATTGCCGCTTTTGGCAGCACGCGTCGCCCTAAAATCTTGCCGGAAAACGATCCGCTTTTGCAGGCTCTTGTCAAGTCCGAAGCCCCGGTCAAGACGATTTTTGGAAAAAGCTGGGATTTGCATGTGACGGACGTGATTCGCACGACGCTCGAAGAAAACCTCGACATGATCGAGTCATCTGTGGATTATCTCAAGGAATATTCTGAGGAAGTCATTTACGATGCCGAGCACTTCTTTGATGGTTACAAGGCGAACCCGGAATACGCGATTGAAACGCTCCGTGCGGCTGAAAAAGGCCGTGCAGATTGCATCGTGCTTTGCGATACGAACGGCGGAACGATGCCGTGGGAAATCGAACAGATTATAGCGGATGTGCAAAAGCATATTTCGACACCGCTGGGCATCCATGTTCACAACGATAGCGGACTCGCGGTTGCAAACTCGATTTATGCCGTGAAATCGGGCTGCGTTATGGTGCAGGGTGTTGTGAACGGTTACGGCGAACGTTGCGGTAACGCAAATCTCACGACGATTTCTGCCGATTTGAAGTTCAAGATGGACCGCGATTTTACTGCTGCAAAAAAGTTGAGCCACTTGCGTCAGCTGAGCAGCAATATCGACCAGATTGTGAACTTGCCGAGTGATGTGCATGCCCCGTATGTGGGCGATGCCGCATTTGCTCATAAGGGTGGGGCGCACATCGATGGCGTGATGAAGGTCAGCCGCAGCTTTGAACATATCGACCCGCATGCTGTGGGTAATGACCGCGTGTTCGTGACGAGCGACCAGGCGGGAGGTTCTCTCGTGGTCGAAAAGCTCAAGGCCATCAAGCCCGGTATCGACAAGAAGGATCCGTTGGTCGCAAGCCTCCTTAAAGAAATCAAGGAACGTGAAAACGCGGGCTGGCATTTTGACAGCGCCGAAGCTAGCTTCAAGTTGCTCGTTTACCGCCACTTGGGAATGGTCAAGGAACCGTTCAAGGTGCTCAACTACCGCGTGATTGAAGACAAGACTCCGCAGGGTGTTTCTGTGTCGCAGGCGACGGTCAAGCTCCAGGTGGGCGACCAGGTTAGCCATCAGGTGAGCGAAGGTGACGGTCCGGTGAACGCTCTCGATGCCGCTCTCCGCAAGGCTCTTTTGCCGTTCTTCCCGAATATGGCGAAGGTTCGCTTGGACGATTTCAAGGTGCGTGTGCTTGGATCCAATGTGGCATCGGATGCAACGGTTCGCGTGTGGACAACGTTTGGCGATGAACACGGCTATTGGAACATGGTCGGCGTTTCGAGCAACATTATCGAAGCGAGCTGGACTGCGTTTGTCGATGGTCTTACGTACAAGATTTTGATGGACGAAAAAGTCATTGCGAATGCTTACAAGCACATTGACGTGGCTTCCGCTACTGCTGCAAAATAGGGTTTTAAATTAGAGGTTTCTGAAAATGAAAATCGTAAAAGTTACTCCGAAGTCTCAAGAAATTGAACGCATTTGTGGTCGTGAAGTTGCTCCGAGCAAGGAAATTCACGACAAGGTCATGGACATTCTCGCCGACATCAAGAACGGCGGCTATGCCAAGGCTGTTGAATACGCACAGAAGTTCGATGGCCTTAAGGGCAAGAACCTCCGCGTGTCCGAAGCCGAAATCAAGAAGTCTGCCGCCAAGTGCCCGCCCGAAATGCAGCGTGCGCTCAAGCAGGCTATCAAGAATGTTCGCGATTTCCACGTGAACCAGATGGAAGATTCTTGGCTCATGGAAGGGAAGGACGGCGTGGTTCTCGGTCAGCGTATCCGCCCGATGAAGCGCGTGGGCCTCTATGTTCCGGGTGGTGCTGGCATTTACCCGAGCACGGTCATCATGAATGCAGTTCCGGCCATTGTCGCTGGTGTCAAGGACATTGTCGTCGTGACTCCGATCAAAGGCGAAATCAACCGCGCTGTGGCTTTTGTGCTTTGCGAACTCGGCATTACCGAAGTTTACCACATCGGTGGCGCTCAGGCTATTGGCATGCTTGCTTACGGTGCTAAGGACGGTAAGGGCAAGGTCGTCGTGGAACGCGTCGATAAGATTGTTGGCCCGGGTAACGTCTTTGCTGCTGTCGCGAAGAAGGAAGTTTTTGGCATTGTCGATATCGACATGGTGGCAGGACCTTCTGAAGTGCTCGTGCTTGCAGACAACACCTGCGATCCGGACTTTGTCGCTGCTGACCTTTTGAGCCAGGCAGAACACGGTTCTGGTTTCGAAGCCGCCATCTGCATTACGGACAACATGGAAACCGCACAGATGATTAGCGAATGTGTGGATATCCAGGTTGAAAATTCCCCGAAGAAGGAGCTCCTCACGAAGGTTCTCGACAACTTTGGCCGTATTCTCGTGGTGAAGGATTGGTTCGACGGTGTGGCAA
>CAMZGI010000217.1 GCA_947306305.1 uncultured Fibrobacter sp. | reverse complement strand
CCTTTAACGTCGAACTTGGCATCGCGATATTTCTTGAGTGGTGCAGGCTTAGTTACTTTGCGAATATCCGACCATCCTCTATTGCCATTATTATTGCTTTTTGCGCCACCTTTCGCATTGATTAGCGTCTTCGCTGTGTGTGTCTTAGTGTTATAATAATAGTTCGATATGTACAAATTCTGCACTTCGGGATACTGTCCGTCAAATTCTCTATCTTCAATAAATCCATTGAACACATCGGGTTGCGAGAGCGTATAGTTCATAAACAATCCGCTAATCGTGTGCCCATTTCCGTAAACAATCCCGACAAATGGATTATAGTATTCATTTAAAGGAGTCCAGCTCACATAATCATGATAATTGGTGTATTTTTGGGGGCCGAGTCCTTCCAATTTTTCGTGCACGACAATATCGTTCATGATTTGAATACAAGCATCAACAGGCGGTTTTTCATCTAGATAATCGTTTGCAAAATCGTTAAAATAATACAGTTCATTGACATTGGTTACTTGATAACAACCGTTCGAGTCAATCGCTGGTTTTACAGGTTCATAAACCCATTTGGCATCAAGGTAAAGCGTATCGAATCTATCGGAATAAGCTGTATAGCGCGAGTTCAGATAAATGTTTGATTTTGAAGGATCAAGCCAGCCTCGGAAAATGTAGCCTTCGCGAGTCGGTTTTTTAAAGAGAATTTCCGTACCGTTTACAACTTTATCTGGGTTCTTTTCCTCCCCCATCGTGCCGCCATGCAAATCGTAAATCAACGTGATTTCACGGCCGTTCCACTTGCCAATAAGAACGAAATCTTCGGTATTGCCTTGCGGCAACTCCGTTACCCGCGTCGTGAATGTAGAATCTGTAAACCAGCCCTCAAAAGTGCTACCATTCCTGTAAGGTTCTTCAAGCACATACGTCGCCGAATCTGCATAACGGTATTTTGGATTTGACGTTCCTCCAATTCCATAATTTCCGTCATTCACATAAGTAATGGAATACCAGCTTTTCCACTTGGCAAAGAACCGCTGATTCCCTTCTGCCGTAGTAGAAATTTTATCGACAGGATTCGTGAAGATAGAATCTGTGAACCAGCCTTCAAAAACATCATTTTCCTTTGATGCGGGATTCAGAACAACTTCCTGATTTGGCGTAAAGTAAGCAGGATTCGCAGAATTGTTGACTCCTTTATTCAGATAATAATAAATGTCGTAAAACGCGCCTTTCAATTTCGGGTAAGAATCGCTAGAGCCTTGCGTCCAAATTGGGATTTCAGTCCCGCTTTTAAGTTTTTCTAATACAGTCCCATTGGCAAATTCCGTAGCAGTTGCGGGATTCGATTCAAATCCATGATTTGAGAAATTTTCTGGATAAAAGACATTCTCGAAAATTGCATCGTCATCATCAAGCACCAAGCATGATTTCTGATGTTGCAAGCCTATTCCCGAGAATTTTTTTGTCACATCGATTTTGCCCGCAAAGAAGGAATTTTTGATAGAAATGTTGTCTAGAACTCCAACGAGTCCACCTCCTTCTTCGCCCCTCAAATGTCCTGCAAAATAAGAATTTTCTATAGTCACAAAATACTGCTTATTGCGATTAGCGTATGCCATAGGATTTTTACCGTATGCAGCAGGATTTCTGCTAGCAACAAAGGCTACATCTAAACATGGATTTCCATACGCATCAACGTTACCGATGAGACCTCCAACATAACGGCTCGTTCCAACAACAGTAGCCGTGCTGAACACATTTTTTAGTTTAAATCCGGTATCGTGAACATTCGATACAAACGAACCTGCAGATTCTCCGCTAAAATAAGAATCTACAATTCCCAAATTTTGAATTACCAGATTGTAAGCTGAAACATCTTGAATCAAGCCCACGTTGCCGTACAAACCAGAAATAGTATGTCCATTACCTTCGATTACACCTCTAAAGGATCTAAAAGGACTCCACCAGTAAAAATCGCCTTTGTTCAAAAAGCCATCAGAAGCCAACAGGTTCTTATTGACCACGATATCGTTTTCAATGAAGATGCAGACTTGCCGATATGAGCTGTCGGCAACTTTCACAGCCCCATAAAGTTCCGCTGCGTCGTGAACCAGCATACATCCCGATTCATCAACCTGAGGCTTTTTTGAAATCACGCCCCAACGCGCATGGAACCGAATCTTGTTCTCGAATGTTTGAGCAGGTTTTTCATACTGATATACGTAATCCCTCTTAATGTTGTCAGCAAGGACAGAAGAACTCTGCGTCTTATACCAGCCCAAAAATTCGTAGCCCTCCTTCTTGGGAGGCAACAATGCGTATTTATCAGAATTTCTTCCTTGATATACATAAAAATCGATGTTTTTCGGGTTGTTGACACCGCCCTGCAAATCATAATCGACATAGACGGTATCGCCATCTTCAATGGCAAATGCGTTGCCTACAAGCAGCAAGCATAACAAGCCGTAAATAATTTTAGACATATTTCCTCCCTTTTTACACTAAAATATATTTTAATTCGCAACTTTTTCAAATTTATCCATACTTTCAAAAACTTGTTGTGTGAATATGACAACAAGCAAAAAAAAACTAAGCTATGATTAAAAAAATTTACAGCACGCCTTTGCTGCTGGGCACACCTTTCACGTTACGCGAGGGAGCAACAGCCATAGCGACGGCACGTGCAAAAGCCTTGAAGATGGATTCCAAGCAGTGATGGTTGTCATTGCCGTAGAATAGTTCCACATGCAGGTTCATGCGGGCATTTTCGCAGAGGCTCTTGAAGAAATGCTCGAACATGCTAGCTTCGATGCCGCCTGCGGTTGCAGCCGGGAGCTTCACATTCCACACAAAGCCAATGCGGTTGCTAAAGTCAATGCACACGCGAGAAAGAGCCTCGTCCATGGGAACAAAGTAAAAGCCGTAGCGTTCAATGCCTTTTTTGTCGCCGAGGCATTCGACCAAAGCCTGACCGAGCACAATTGCAATGTCTTCCATGCTGTGGTGCATATCGACTTCGACATCGCCCTTGCAAGTCAAATCCAGATGGAAACCGCCATGTACTTGGAACAAGTTAAGCATATGATCCAAAAAGCCAGAGCCAGAGCTAATCTTGCCTCTCGAAGCATCATCGAGGTTCAAGAAAAGTTCAATATCGGTTTCGCCCGTCTTGCGAGAAATCTTAGCAGAACGCATCACAAGTCTCCTTATTGAAGTACACGACCGTCATAAACGCTGAATCGAACCACACGGCCAAATTTCGACTCTGGAATCGGGGTTTCAACTCCGTTCAAGTACATTTTGCCAATTGCGCGCGGTTCGCCAATAACTATATACAAAGTTCCGGTAGATGTATAGACAAGCTTGTTATCGACGGTAGCGATGTTCGCTTCTTTCACAAATTCATCGTCGTCTTCGTCACGCTTGATGCCCACCCAAGAACGCATTTCTCCAGAACCCACGAGTTCAATTTTCGTGCGTCCGTTATCCGAAACAGGCACCGTCGCCGGCACAGAATCTTTCTTGGAAGATGCGGAAATGAAAATCGTTGCAGATGCCGGGAGATTTTCGGACTTTTTCATCGCTTTGTCAACGACAGCCTGCGTCACTCTTTCGGACTTTTCTTCCTTAATCGAATCGAGAGGAACCACTTCGGCACCTTCGGGCATGTCCTGATTCATCTCAGGAGTTTCTTCAGAAACAACCGCCGCTGGTGGATTGGCTTTAGCCTCAGAAGAAGCTTCAAACTTGGTCATAAAGTGGAGCCCGACAAACAAAAGGACAGCTAGAATCGCGATGGCTATGGGCACAGCCTTGCTACGCGGAGCCTTTTCTTCTTCCGTAATCGGAGCAATATTTCGCATGAGCGGTTCCATATCGCGGACTGCATAATTGGAACCAGTTTCGTCGCTATAAATCTTGAGGACTGCCTTAGAATCCAAGCCAAGCTTGGCGCTCAACGAGTTCAGGTAGCTACGGACATAAGCTTCCACCGGGAAAGCCTTCCAGTCGCTTGCTTCAATTTTCTGAAGAATCGAGACCGAAATTTTAGTCTTAAGCGAAAGATCTTCAACAGAAAGCCCTTGGGATTCACGAACGCGGGCAAGGAATGCACCGAGACGTTCGTTAGGATTCTTATCATCCAATTGAATCATTTAGTTATACCTTAACTTGTAAGCTATGCAACATTTCCAGTGTACATGCAACAGGCAACCCAACCACGTTGTAGTAACATCCATTGATAGACTTGATCAAGCGTGCGCCATTCGTTTGAATGCCGTAAGCGCCAGCCTTATCCATCGGGTCCTTAGAATTTACATATTCTTCGAGCTCTTGTCTTGAGCAATTTCTAAAAACGACCTCTGTTTTCTCTTCGGAGGCACAAAGAACCTTCCCCGCTTTTGCGACAGCAACCCCAGTAATCACCAAATGGCTGCGATCGTTTAATTTATTCAACATTTCAAGGGCGTTCGCCTCTGATTTGGGCTTGCCCAGCGGAGCGCCGTCCAAAAAAACGAGCGTGTCAAAACCGAGCACGTAAGCATCGGGTTCCAAACGCGAGACGGACAAAGCTTTCGCGCTAGCATTTTCACGTGGGAAATCCAGCGGATTTTGGCTTGTGGGCTTTTCGTCTTCGCCAGAGACAACCACGCGGAATTTAACGCCAAGTTGTTTTAAGATTTCGGAACGTCGCGGAGAACCGCTTGCAAGGATAATTTCGTTAGTCATTGG
>CAMZGI010000216.1 GCA_947306305.1 uncultured Fibrobacter sp. | reverse complement strand
AACGTCATCGCAACGGACCTCCGCTCGACGTTCCTTTGCACCAGGGCCGTCCTCAGGACCATGATGGGCGCCCGCAAAGGCAGCATCGTGAACATCGCAAGCTTGAACGGTATCAGGACTCAGGCCGGCCAGGCCAACTACGCAGCTGCCAAGGCTGGCGTTATCGGTATGACCAAGTCCAACTCCATGGAATTCGGCTCTCGCGGAATTACGGTGAACGCCGTTGCTCCGGGATTCATCGATACCGACATGACTGCCGCCATGAGCGAAGAAACTCGTGCAAAATATGCCGCTCAAATTCCGCTTGGCCGTCTCGGTCAGCCCGAAGATGTCGCCAAGGCTGTCGCATTTTTAGCTTCCGACGATGCCAAATACATTACCGGACAGGTAATTGGTGTCGATGGGGGCTTGAACGCTTAACAACATTTTATTAAATTTGGACAAAACTTTTTCCCATGGAGAAAAAAATGAACGAAGAAATTTTCAAGAAGGTCACGGACGTGATCGTTGCTAAGTTGGAAGTCAAGGCTGAAGATGTCAAGCCCGAATCTGAATTCGGTAATGACCTCGGTGCCGACTCCCTGGACCGTGTTGAACTCGTGATGGCTCTCGAAGACGAATTCGATGTCGAAATCCTCGATTCCGATGCCGAAAAGTTCCAGAAGGTTTCTGACGTTGTTGCTTTCCTCGAAGCACACAAGAAGTAATCTAGTTTTACTTTAGCCCGCGACAGTTGGGCAAAGAAAGAGCTTTGGGTCCCCGGTCAAACCGGGGATTCTTTTTTTTACACGCCATCTCGGATTTATTCCGCGACGAGGACGACGATACCCAGTTGTTTGAACCTTTAAGATGGATTCTAGTAACTCAGAACTAGTAACTAGGAACTAGATTTTTAAATTTGATTCTGCAAATTAATCAAAAAGGGAGTTCCTGTTGGAAGAACAAAACCTGCTCCACAAGATTCTAAAACTCTGGTTTCGCCAGAAGTCCGGTGACGGGCTTGAGGCTAAGCTTGGGTATAGATTCCGCGATCCTGAACTGCTGGCTCATGCTCTAGTGCACCGTTCCTTTATTATCGGCAAGGACTTGCCTTACGTGAGCAACAACGAACGTCTGGAGTTCCTCGGCGATTCCGTCCTCAACATGCTTACGACGGAATATCTGTACAAGACTTATCCCGATGACCCGGAAGGTGAGCTTTCCAAACGCAAGAGCGCCATTGTGTCGGGGCATGCATGCGCCCAGTCCTCCAAGGAGTGGAACCTCAGCGAGTTTGTGAAAATCGGAAAGTCCGAGGCTAAAATGGGCGGTCGCGGTAAAGAAAGCATTCTCGCAGATGCTTACGAAGCGGTGCTTGGCGCGGTTTATCTCGATGGCGGTCTCGACGAAGTCCGTGCTATTTTGAACAAGTTCCATTTCCCGCGTGTGCAAGAAATCATCAACGCGACGGACTTTGTGAACTACAAGAGCGAGCTTTTGGAATTTTGCCAAGGCAAGCTGCGTTGCTCCCCGGAATACGTGCTCGTCGCCGAAGAAGGTCCCGAACACTTGAAGCTCTTTACGGTTGAAGTGCAGGTGAACGGCAAGCCGTATGCCCGCGGTCAAGGCCCGAACAAGAAACGTGCCGAGCAAGAGGCTTCGCGACTCTCGCTAGATATGCTTATTGCCGAGGCTGAAAAAGCTGAAGCCGAAAAAGCGGCTCTCGCCGAAGCGGCCCCTAAAATTAAGGTGCAGAAGCAGCGTCATGTGGGGCTGCCGTAGGCTCTTGCTCTAATTGCTGCTGCATTAAGTCTGCATCTTGCTGAGGCTGTTCTGTCGGTTCTGATGTTGCTGCGGGTAGTACCGTAGCTACAGAATCCGGCGCTTGTGCCTGAGTTTGCACCTGCGTTGGCTGCTGCGCCTGTGGCGTCATTTGTGGTGGCGGAGGCGGCGCCATCGGCGAGTTTTCGTATTCCACTGCAAGTCCCCAGAAACTGCAAATGAAGTTCTCGTTAGTCACAGAGAATTTGATCCAAATGTCGAACCAGCGCTGCGAAGAATGCTGGTCGGTGTGAATGTCCAAAATGTTATCGACATGGAGGACGCTGCCATCTTCGAGCTTGATTTTCTTCCCGACGAATTTCTTCAAGAATTCGATTTCGGTACAGCCGATGTTGGCTGCCTTGTACTCGTACGCGACTGGAGCCATTTTCTTGATGTGCATCGGCGCAAGCGGGATTGCTTCCCCTGATGCAGGCTTGTTGGGGGTGGTCACGGCGCACGATGCCAATAATAATGCCATAGCCGCAATGATAAGCTTAATTTTTCTCATTTAATTTCCCCGTGTTATAATCCCTTGCTATTTTCCAATCGAAGTTCCGAACCAAATGTAAAGATCGCACCCGACCGTCCAAACCTTTCCAGATAAGCCATAGTCAAAGTCGATTCTTTTAAATGCGTAAGATGCCGAAATCGAGGGCTCGATAATCCACCCCAAAAGCGGCCAATACATTCCCACAGCAAATAAAATATTTGGAACGACCTTTCGGTTTACAAGAACATTTGTGTTGCTTAAATCGGTGCTGAGGTCGCTCGGGATGTAATTATCAGAAGTGACTTTGAAGTCGTAAATTTTGTCGCCATATCGAATAAAGTCAAATTCTGCGCCGAGCTGCGTCCATATTTTTTCGCTGAAATGGAATCGTAAGGAGATGGGGAGCGTGAATTCGAGATAGTAGAAGTAACGTTCTTTTCTATCGGTGTAATATATATCTTTGAGCTTGCTTTCTATATCCGTGTAGTTGTATTCGTTCTTTGTGTCTGTGACTTTTGCGATGACGCTATTTTGCGAAATGTCTTCGATGGAGTTAAAGTAAGTGACGTTGATATCGAATCCGGTGATAAATGCAAATCGGTTGTTGATGTAATAGCCGAATGCAAATCCGAGTCCGTCTTTAGTGCCAAGCCAGCTCCCTGATTTTGACGCGAGTTTGTTTTCAACGTCCGAAGATTGCTTTAGCCCTGCGACAAATGCGACCGTTAATTTGGAATGCATCCCAAAGTTAAACCTTCGTTCGGCTGGGCTTTTAGTGGGATTGATAACGCCTTTATCGCTTGTTTCGTCCTTGCCTTCAAAGATGAATTCATCTTGGATGTACGTATCTGTAATAATTGTATCTTGAATGGGATTTCCAAGGGAATCGAGCTGAACGACGCTTCTGTCTTCGACGAATTCGCTTTCGGTAGCAAATGTCGATGATGGGATGGCGAGCAAAAAAGCGAATAGCGAATGGACTAGCGGATGTTTCATTGTACTTTTTATAAGGTAGTAAAATAGTAACGTGATTCAAGGGCTCATTTTGTGCTGTGGCATGCTTTGGTTGGCTGTTGTCGTTTTGAAAAAAATATATCTTTGGTTTTGAAATCTTTAGCCCGGGTGCTTATGCTTAGAATCCTCATTTTACTGTGTGCCGCTGTCGTCGCATTGACTGGTTGTAACGAACAGAAAAAAATTGATTCGTTGATGCAAGAAAATGCAAAGCTAGAAGCGGCTGCGGATTCGCTCAAAACTCTGATTGCAAAGGTCAAAGGCGAGGCTTCCAAGTGGCTGGTGAAAAACGACACGGTTCGTGCGGGCGATGGGCTTTTCCAAGTGCTTTACCGCATGAATATCAACGAAGGCGAACGCGGTAAAATCGTGATTGCGTTGCAGGACTCCGTTGAACTTTCGGCGCTGCGCGTCGGTCAGGTGTTCTATGCCGCGCTCGACTCGGCTGGCGCTGTTCAACGATTCCGCTATGCTCCGAATCCGGCGACGGTTCACATGTTGAGCAAGACGGATGCTGGATTTTCTTATAGCCGTATCGACAAGCCTGTGACGGTTCGTCAGTCTGTTTTCGAGGGAGCTCTTGAAGTGGGGAGCACGCTGAACGGCATTCTTTACAAGGTGGGCATTCCGGGACGCATGGTTGGCACGGTGAGTGGAATTTTGCAGTGCAAGGTGTCGTTCCAGCTCGCCCGTCCGGGCGACAAGTTCCGCATTTTGCTCGAAGAAAAGTTCTACCAAGATTCCATTTGGATTAGCGGCAAGGTGCTTTATGCTGAATTTAACGGACATACGGTGGGGCATCACGAGGCGTTCCGCTACGAAGACCCTGATCCGAAGAGTTCCTTTAACGCGCATTACACCGAAAAGGGCGAAGCCCTTGTGTTTGAAGGGTTGCGTTACCCGCTCGACCGTTTGCACATTACGAGCCCCTATGGCGCTCGCATTCACCCGATTACGGGCCGTCGCACGGTGCATCATGGTATCGACTACGGTAGCCCCACGGGTTCGCCGGTCTATGCCGTGGCTGCTGGTGTCGTGACGGTTTCGGGTTACGACGATTTGAGCGGAAACAAGATTGCAATTCGCCACAGGGATAATTCCGAAAGCTGGTACATGCATTTGTCTGCTCGTGGCGTGAAGGTCGGGTCAAAGGTTGCTCCGCGTCAGGTCATTGGCAAGGTGGGTTCGACGGGCCGCAGTACGGGACCGCATTTGCACTTGGGCTTCAAGGATGCTCGCGGCAATTGGATGAACCCCGCCAAGAAGACGATGATTGCAACGCCCAAGCTCGAAGGGAATCGTCTTGCAAGGCTTAAAAAGCAGGTGGCTGACATCCGCAAAGAAATCGAGCTGACGCTCGCTTCTCCCGCCGTCAAGGCAAATGATTCTACAGATGTGCTCGTCCGCATGAGGGTGCTGCGGTAGGGCTGCTTCGCAGCAGCTACTAGTTACTAGAACTTAGTTGGCAGAGCTTAGA
>CAMZGI010000215.1 GCA_947306305.1 uncultured Fibrobacter sp. | reverse complement strand
CCCCTCGATTATGTCGAGGGGATTTTTTTACTTTCGTTTTCTATACGCGATGGTGTAATCCACTCGTTCAAACAAGGCGTATTTTGTGCCAATAAATTTTGATGGAATTGTCAACACTCGTATTCGCAGAACACGACACAAGCAGCCCAAACCCCGATACTAGAGCGAATACGGCGAGATTAATCTGTTTCAATAGTTTCTGTAAACTTTTTTAAAAATTTGTTATAAAAAACATTTGTTTTCAGAAAAACGATTTTGTATATTTCATATTCAAATAAAGGAGTTCAAAATATGAAATTTTTCAATAAATTTTTCGCTGTAGCCCTAGGAGCTACGGCTCTCTTAGCTGCTTGCGGAGATGGTGGTTCAGGAACCGATACGGTCACCCAATCATCGCCAGAAGCCCCAGCCCCAGCCACCCCCACGTTTACTGCAACTAGCTGTCAAGAAGTCACAGATGCAGGCGTTGCCGCAGAGCTTGAATCGGCAAAATCTAGCATCGACGACATTTTGAATGCCTTTGGCAGCGACAATCTCAAGAGTGCGCAAGCTGTCAGCGCAAAAACAAAAAAATCATTCAAAGCGGTCTTAGACAAGTACCCCTCCAACTGCGAAGCTCAGCTGGGTTATGCATTGAGCATCGTTACCGATATTATCAACAACGAGCAAATCAAGGCTTACATCGACACTGCAACCAATAAGGCCAACCTCGCCGAAATGGGTGTCGAAGACTTCAACCAGCTCCTCATCGCTGGCGACGGAAAACTCCTCACAACGATGCAACAAGAAGCCGTTGCAGCAGCAATCCCGTCTTTGGATTCTGCAATCATTTATATGAAGAACATCGTTGGCGACGACAAATTCATTTGCCACTACACTTACAACGGCAAAAAGTTCGAACTAGACCGCGGCGAATTCGCCCCAGCACTTTCTCTTCTATACGTAATGAAGGCTGTGCTCACATTCAGCGCAAGCATCGACCTCGACTTCTCGGCTAACGGCAATTACGACTGGCTCAACGAGCAGAAAGATAGAAAGCAGCTCACCAAATCTACCGCCGACCAAATCATCGCATTGATGGACAAGGGCAGCTCTTTCACAACGGTACATAACAGCTGGAAGTCCCGCTACAAAGACATCCCGAACTTGCTCGATACCGCCATCCAGTACGTTCAAGTCGGCTTGCAATATGGCATCGAAGAATCCAAGCAGGGAACCGCAACGCAGATGAATGATCCCTACATCGTTGGCGATGGAGAATTGGCTGATGTAAGCCCGAAGGACTTCCAAAAGGCAATCGATTCCTTGGAATACTACCGTGAAAAGATTCGCACCGGCGTGACGGTCACGCTCCCGGCTGGTTCCAAGATTACCATCAATCTAGCCAAGTTCTTCGACGTGACTGAAGGCTGGCAAGACTTCCTCCCCTACCACAAGGTCAACGATTACGAACAATGGTTCACTCCTGTTGACGGATTCTACTGGGGCGAAGATCCAGAATTCACCTACGCCGAAAACGAACTCGAAAAGACCATCGGCGAACAGATGAACAAGGTTTACAAATCGGCTGATACATACGTCGGAATCTATTACGGCACTTCAACAAAGGTTTGCATCGAAATGACAGCTAAGGACGGCAAGTTGGACGATTGCTACAGCGTAAGCATCGACAACTGCACAATCACCTTTGGCGCTCGCGATTCCTATTACGGCGACGATGCAACTAAGTTCGCGCCCACGACAATCAAGTTGAGCAGCGGTGTCTGCAAGACCGAAAACGGACAATCCTTGTTCGCAACGCCTTACAGGGAACTGGTTCCCAACGTGTTCTACTTCACGGATGCTGCGGGCAACAAGACGGTTTCGCTCCAGGCTCTCGCAAACGGCAAGCTCGATCCGATTACGCAAAGAACCAAAGGCTACTCCTTGAACGAAATCAAGAACTTCATTATCTTCCCTGACGCATCCTTCGGTGGAATCCTCCCGGGAATGACTAACGAAAGACTCTGGAACATCATCGAAACGGAAATCAGCAACGACGATTATTAAAGCTAGTAGTGGTATCCGTTAAACAAATACTGATTGCGATGGGGCTCGCTGCAAATGCAGCCCTCGCAACGCAGAATATTGGGCTCGCCGATTGCGGCGGGCTTTTTTTGCTACATCAAGACGATAAGCAATTTTCGATAAAGTCTTGCGGCATAAAGGATTCTTCCCAAATCCGTAATTTTAAGGTTTACGGGGCATTTACCCATACGGCGGTTCAAGGCAGATATACCGACAGCTGGAGCGTCAAAAGCTTAAGCAAGCTAAATGTCGGCAGCGCAGGTTTTGAAAGCCATTACAAGTACATTACTTTAGGCGTAAGCGTCAACACATTCCCGATGATTACGTCTAACATTTCGGTTCACCGCGAAGACTCGCTATTCAAGGCGAACGCAAGTATTGCACGGGGGTCTATCAACTTAGGGAACATCAGCTGGATTCCAGACAAAGAAACAGAATCGGTCGGCACGATTTCGGTCGATTGGCAGACGCATGTTTTATACAAGCATTTGTCCGCAGAATCAAAAATCGGCAGTAACTTTATTAACTTATCATTCGATCAAATTCAAACGACTCCGCACAATCCCGAAAAAGAGCACTACATCAGGGATTCCGCGAACGTTTTTATATTAGGCGCAAAATACAGACACGATTTTAGCACGTCACGCTTGGACGCAGGCTACACATTCGCAAGTGCAGACGCGACGCTTTACGGGATTTTCCACAGCGAAAACAGCCGCAAACGATTCTTGTACGCCCCTATTGAAGCGGCACTACACTTGGGCTACCTCAAATGGGATTGGGAATCTTGGCGGACTCGCTTGGCATACGCAAATTTGTCTGGAACATTGAAATCCAATGCAAGCCGTTATTACGAAACGCTAGCCCCCAACAGGGCACTCCCGCCATCGGCTATTCAAGGGCTGTCCTTCGCCTTTTTGCAAGAGATGTTCCGCGTAGATGCGGACTTGAACGCCTACGTTTTTTTAGGCGGATTTTCTAAGCACTGGAATTTTGGAACGCGATATGAATTTGTCCCGGACGCGGGGCTGGATTTTTATAGAGCGAGCGGAGAACTTAAAATCAAAAAAGACGTAGAAACGACAAAGGTGATGGGTGCTAGCTACGCCTACAGCGAAGATTTCCAGCGGAATCTGAGCAGTTTTGGGAGTGTTCTTTCGCTCGGTTTTGAACTCCGTAAAAAAGGGAGTGTGGAGGTTTCGCTCGATTACGGGATTTCGCAAGTCATCCCGTTTGACATCGAACACAAAGATTTAAACAAGGAGAGCGACGGTTTGCAAAAGTCAAGCCAAAGCAGTTCTAAAAGCAATAGCATTTCTTCGCTGCTGTTCCGCAACGGTTTTGCGACTCATTTGGGATTAAACGCGAAGTTTTAGATTACAAACGTTTTCTGTAAGCAATAGTGTAATTCGTTTGTTCAAAAGAAGCATACTTTGTGCCAATAAATTTCGAAGGAACAGTCAGCTCAAATTCCGAGCTACAAACGCAAAGAGCTTCCAAACTACTATCTTCAATCCAACTTGTATCTCGCGTTACAGAGTCAACAACCATGATATGGAGAATATAATCAGTCGAAACGAACAATGTATCATTACGGGTCTCGTACAGAATGGTGTTAATCATGCAATTGTGAGCCATTTCAACCACGACAGTCGCAGAGCCATCTTCATTCATATAAAAATCTATAGTTTCTTTATTCTCTTCTGCAGCAGCTTTCGCTAATAGATTTCCACCCAATTCACCACACGACTTTGTTTCTTTATAATCAGCCGATGCCCCTTTTTCCGAAGCAACATTCGAAGGAATACTGACAATCGTATTGTCAACGCTAGCATTCTCAGAACAAGCCGCAAGCAAAACTGAGCTAACGGCTATAGCGAATAAAACGAGCAAAACCCTTTTCATTTTTGTAATCACGCCATGTCTAATTCCGAAAACAACGAAGCTACAAACGTATTTTTCGTTATAATAGATCTGCTTAAAGAAGACGCAACAGCAGGTGGATAATTAGAATAATCATTCACGGCAAAAGCAGATACATGAACTTTTGGCGGCCTAGTCCAAATAGGCTAAGTCGCATACAAGCATACTACAAAAGCACAAGAAATAATCAATATAAATTTCATTTGCATTCTCTATTTCTAATACAAACTAATCAAAAAAAAATTATTCCTTTTCATTTTTGCAAAAAAGAATTATTTCTTGCTGGCGAGCTCTTCTTCGAGCTTTTTGTTGCGGCTGTCCTGCATTTCGCAGACGTTCTTCAAATTGTTGATTTCGGCGTTCTGCTTGGCCACTTGCTCCTTGAGGTCTTCGCACTTCGCGGCAAAGGTCTGTTCGGATTCAATGCGGCTGTTCAGCTCCTTGCGGAGGCTATCCACCGAATTGCGGAGTTTTTCGACAGCATCGTCAGCGTCCTTGATGACCGGATTTTCGGCTTCTTCTTTTTTTTCGCAACAGGGGCACTTCAAAAACTTCTTTGTAATCGCGATAGTGGCGGCAGCGCCTAAAACAGCTCCTAAAACAAAACTATTCGTCTTCATAATAGACCTCCTTGGACATCAGTCCCTATTTAATATTACTTATGAACGTTCAAAAGTCAAGTGATTTTTGCCGTTTTTCGCATAAGATGGCGACATGAAAGAAAAAACCCCAAGTCTTTCGACTTGGGGCTTTTCAGCGGGAAGAGCGAGATTCGAACTCGCGATAGGATTAAGTCCTATACGT